>NZ_JBEXPG010000048.1:0-68671 GCF_040611935.1 Streptomyces sp. NPDC006512
CAACGCTTCCCACTCCAGATCCGACAGTTCATGACGACGCACCATGCGGCACATGATCCCCCATCAGAACCCTTTGAAGACAGTGCCTAGTGCCGTGGCCGGGAAGGTCTGCCGGGTCGCGGCGTCCGGTGCGGTGCATCTCAAGGCCGGGCCGCGGCTCGTACCGGACGTACCTCCGTGGTCCGACAACGCGGAGAGGTTCCGTGCCGGGCGTCGCGACCCGGTGGACCTTTCCGGTCAGGGCACTAGTCGGACAGGTTGGTGCGGGAGCGGGGGCAGCGCGTTTGGGGGCGCGCATCATGCGCCATGGATGGGGACATGCCACAGCACAGAGCAACCGAGGTCCCGGTCCTGTCGGAAGAGGTACGCGAGGCGCTCGGCGCCGGGCGGCCCGTCGTCGCCCTGGAGTCGACGATCATCGCGCACGGCCTGCCCCGTCCGCGCAATCTGGAGGTGGGCCTGGAACTGGAGTCCCTGGTCCGGGCGGAGGGTGCGGTTCCGGCGACGATCGCGGTGATCGACGGGGTGGCGTACGCGGGTCTGGACAAGGCCCGGCTGGAGCGGATCGCCTCGGGCGGGGACGTGCGCAAACTCGGGCACCGGGATCTGGCTCCGGCCCTGGCGACGGGCGCGACCGGGGCGACGACGGTCTCCGCGACGGCCCTGCTGGCGGCGCGGGCCGGGCTGCGGGTGTTCGCCACGGGCGGGCTGGGCGGGGTGCACCGGGAGTGGGCGCGGTCGCTGGACGAGTCGGCGGACCTGTCGCTGCTCGCGCGGACCCGGATCACGGTGGTGTGCGCGGGGGTGAAGTCGATCCTGGACGTGCCGGCGACGCTCCAGCGCCTGGAGACGCTCGGGGTGGGGCTGCTCGGGTACGGGACGGCGCGGTTCCCCGGGTTCTACCTCGCCGACTCCGGTGAACCGGTGGACTGGACCGTCCACCGGCCGGAGGAGGTAGCCGAGGTGATGGCCGCCCAGGACGCGGTCGGAGGCCCCGAGTCCGCCCTGGTCGTCGCCCATCCGGTCCCGGAGGCGGACCAGTTGGATCCGCGGCTGCACGACCGGGTGCTGGGCGAGGCCCTCGCCGCATGCCGCGAGCGGGGCATCACGGGCCAGGCGGTGACGCCGTTCCTGCTGGAGTTCCTGGTACGGGCGACGGGCGGCGCCTCACTGGAGGCGAACCTGGCGGCGGTACGGGGCAACGTGCGGCTCGGGGCCCGGATCGCGCGGGCCTGGGCGGCGCGGCCGTGAGCGCGCCCGCGGCTCCGACGGCCCCGCCGGGGGCGCTGCTGGTCGTCGGCGACGTGGTGACGGACGTCGTCGCGGTGCATCCGGAACCCCTGGCCCCGGCCACCGACACCGCCGCCCGGATCCGCACCCTGCCGGGCGGGGCGGGCGCCAACGCCGCCTGCTGGGCGGCCCGTACGGGAACCGCCGAGGTACGCCTCCTCGCCCGGGTGGGCTCCGAATCGGCACGCTGGCACGAGCGGGCCCTGGTCGACGCGGGGGTGCGGCCCCGGCTGGTCGTCGACCGGTCGGAACCGACCGGGACGGTCGTGGCCCTGGTCGGCAAGGACGCCGAGCGGACCTTCCTGACCGACAGCGGGGCCTCCCTGCGCCTGTGCCCCGCCGACTGGGCGCCGGCCCTCCTGGACGGCGCCGCGCACCTGCACCTGTCGGGGTACCTGTTCTTCGCCGACACCAGCCGGGAGCTGGCCCTGGTCGCGCTGCGGGCGGCGCGGACGCGGGGGGTGCCGGTCAGCGTGGACCCCGCTTCGGCGGGGTTCCTGGCCGCGCTGGGCCGCGAGAGGTTCCTGGCCGCCGTCACCGGGGCCGGGGTGCTCCTGCCCAACGAGGACGAGGCCCGGCTGCTGGCCGGCCTGCCCGAACCGGCCGGGGCGACCCGGGCGGCCGAGGAGCTGAGCCGGCGGATACCGCTGGTGGTCGTCACGCGGGGGGCGGGCGGGGCGCTGGTGGCCGAGGGCGGCCGGATCACCGCCGAGGTCGCGGCGGAACCCGTCGCCGCGGTGGATTCCACGGGCGCCGGGGACGCCTTCACCGGCGGGTTCCTCGCCGCCCGGCTGGACGGCGCGGACCCGGTCGAGGCGGCCCGCGCCGGCTGCCGGACCGCCGCGCTGGCCGTCGCCCGGCTGGGCGGCCGGCCCTCGTAGGGCGGGCCCGCGGGGTCGCGCCGGACCTGCGGCGTCCGGCACGGCACCGGGGCGGCGGGCGGGCGCTCCTTCCCCGGGCTCAGTCCGGCAGGCCGCTCCAGGCCGGGTGCCCGGGGTCGTCCGCCTTGACCAGGACGTCGGCGGCCTCGGCCGGGCCGGTCTCCCGCGCGTAGCGGGCGAAGGCCGGCAGCGTCCAGCGCGCGGACTCCTCGGTACGGCGGGCCAGGGCCGCCGGGGAGAGGCTGATGTGCACGCCGAGGTCGAAGGGGAACCAGTGCCCCATCAGCAGCGGACCGTGGACGATCACCGCGCTGCCCGGGGCGAGTTCGACGTACGGGCTGCGGGTGGCCCGGTCGGTCACCGGGTCCCACAGGTCGGGCAGGACCCGGCCGCTCCCGCCGGGGTCGGTCGGGCCGAAGACCTCGCGCCACAGGGCGCCGGTGTCGTACCAGCCGCCGAGGTAGGAATCCACGTCCTGGCGCCCGTACTCGAAGCGGAGCGAGGCCGGCCGCAGGAAGCCCTCGGCCGACACCACCAGCACCGAACGGCCGCGCAGGCGCAGCGCGTCGGCGAGGCGGCCGGCGAGCACGCCGGTCCCGGCGGCGGGCGCGCCGTCGATGCCGATGCGCTGCCAAGTCCCCTGCTCCGGGGCCGTGCCGGGGCCGTCGAGGTGGTCGGCCAGGCGTTCGGCCAGCCGCTGCCAGGTGATCGCTTCGAGCTGCACCCGTCCATTGTCAGTGGTGGGGCTTAGTTTTTTCACGAGGGGATCACCGGTGCACAGGAGCCGGCGGCCCGGCTTCGAGGAGGGGTCTGTCATGGCTCGGGAGACGACGTATCTGGAGCTGTCGCAGGAAGACGGCGCCGCGCACAAGTTCTACGAGGTGACGGTGGACGGCACCGCCGTCTCGGTGCGCTACGGACGCATCGGCGCCGACGGCCAGTTGCAGAGTTCCTCGTTCCCGACGGCGGAGAGGGCCCGGGCGGCCGCGGCCAAGAAGATCGGCGAGAAGGTCCGCAAGGGGTACGCGCCGGCCGTGCGCGGGGCGCGCGCCGCCCGTTCGGTGACCCGCCGCCAGGTTGCTTCGGCGCCTTCGACGGCGCGCGCCGTGGCCCCGGTGCTGTGGCGGTTCCGTACCGGCTCCTCGGCGTTCGGCATCCACGTGGACGAGGACCGCTGCTGGGTCGGCAACCAGGCCGGTGACGTCTACACGGTGAGCCACTCCGGTGAGGTACTGGCCCGCTACTCCCTGCCGGACGGGGTGAAGTGCCTGGTCGCGGACGAGTTCTGGATATACGCGGGCTGCGACGACGGCACGGTGTACGACCTGTCGTCGAAGGTGCCGTTCGGGGCCTACGGCATCGCGGCGGACGTGGACATCTACTGGCTCGACATCCACGAGGGCGTCCTGAACGTCTCGGACGCGAACGGCGGCCTCACCGTCATCGACCACGAGGACGAGCACCAGTGGTCGCGGAAGTCCTCCGGGGCCGGTGCCTGGATGGTCCGGGCGGACGAGCGTGCGGTCTACCACGGTCACGGCAACGGCGTGACGGCCTACGCGGCCGACGGCACCGGGGAGTTGTGGCACACGAAGACCCCGGGCGGGGTGCTGTTCGGCTGGCAGGAGGAGCACGCCGTGTACGCGGGCACGGTGCGCAACACCGTGCAGCGCCTGTCGAAGGCGACGGGGGCGGTCGAGGCCGCCTACCCGTGTGACGCGGCGGTGTACTCGTGTGCGACCTCGCCCGACGGGCGGCACGTGTTCGCGGGCGACTCGTCGTCGTCGGTGTACTGCTTCGACGCGGACGGGCGCCGGCTGTGGAAGCTCGGCACCGGGGGTGGCTCCGCGCTGTCGATGCAGTACCTGGACGAGCGGCTGTACCTGGTCACCACGGACGGTTCGCTGGTGTGCGTGGACGCGAGCGAGGCGGCGATCGCGGCCGCCCAGCAGGGTTCCGTGCCCACGGCGGTGGACGTGAAGTCGGCGGCGGCCCTGCCCGTGTTCACCCCGGCGGCCTCGGCCGCCGCGGTGGCGACGGTCTCGCGGGCCTCGGTCCCGGTCGGCGGCATCGTCGTCGAGTGCGTCCAGCAGGGGTCCCGGATGCGGGTGCAGGTGGTCTCGGAGGGCTTCGACTCCGCGTGGAACGTCCAGTTCCCGCGCGGGATCCGGGAGGCCGGGGCGCGGTACGTGGTGGACGGGCTGCACCCGGCCGCCGGTGGCTTCTACCGGGTGCGCGGGGAGATCCGCCGGCTGGTCTGAGCGGGCGCGGGGGGCTGGGGCGGCCCGTCCCGCGCGGGTGCGGCCGGGGTCCGTGGTGGACGGGGGTCTCCACGGGCTCCGGCCGTACCCGCGCGGGGCGGGCCGGCTCAGCGGCGGTGTTCGGGGCAGGCGCAGGGGGTGGCGCCGCGCGGGGCCGGGACGGACACCGCGAAGGGGGCGTCCTGCGGGAGGGCGCAGGTCACGTGGAGCACGATCGGCTCGGTGCCGAGGTTGCGGCCGAGGTGGATGTGTCCGGTGCCTTCGGGTTCGACGAAGGTGTCCCCGACCGTGTGCACCTCGACGCTGTCGTCGTCGAGGATCCGCGTCAGGGTTCCGGCCTTGACGACCGCCATCAGCGGCACCTGGTGGTAGTGCCAGCCCGTGCAGCCTCCGGGTTCTATGACGACCTCCCGGCGCATGAGGTCCGAGGGCTCTTTCTCCCTCGGCCGCCTCGCCGTGGCCTGCCGTCCGCCCATGTGCCCTCCCTCATGGGCCCGCCGTGGCCCACTCGACTCACGGTAGGAGGACATCATGACGTCCGAGAAGAGTTGATGAAAGGCTAACAACCTATCTTTACAAGGTGATATACGCACCGGTCAGCGGTATCACCCCCACATGAGTCTCGTCGTTTTCGAGTCACAGAAGCAGATCCACTGCGCAGAGTGCCGGCAGGGCCCGCTGCGTCACCTCGTCCGCGAGGCGGGGGTTCCGCAATGTCTGGACTGTGCCGATCTGGGACACCTGGTCTACCTGCCGCGGGGAGACGCGGCGCTCACCCGGCGCGCCCGGGAGGCCAGTTCGCTGTCGGCCGTCGTCGTACGCCGGCACAAGCGCCGCCGCCGGTACGAACGGCAGGGGCTGTTGGTGGAGGAAGCGGCCCTGGCGCGTGCCGAACGGGCCTGTCTCGCGGACGCCGACGCGCGCGCCCGCCGCCGGGAGCGTGACCGGCAGCGGCGCGCGGCCGAGGACGTCCGTTTCACCGCGGCCTTCACCGCCGAGATCCTGCGGTTGTTCCCCGGGTGCCCGCCGGAGCGCGCGCGGGCCATCGCCGCGCACGCCTCGCTGCGCGGCAGCGGCCGCGTCGGGCGCAGCGCGGCCGGCCGGGCCCTCGACGAACCGGCGGTGTCGGTGGCGGTCCGGGCGGCCGTGCGGCACATCGACACCGAGTACGACGCCCTGCTGATGGCGGGCGTCCCCCGGTTCGCGGCCCGGGCCCGGCTGGCGGCGCGGATCGACGCGATCCTGGACGGCTGGCGGGCGCGGCCCGCTAGTTGAGGCGGAAGCGGCGGTACAGCAGCGCCCCGCCGAGGAGCAGCCCGCCGCCGGCGGGCAGCAGGTAGCCGATGCCCTCGGAACCGGTGTGGGCGAGTGCCGAGGTGTGGCGCGGCGGGACCGGCGGCGCGGGGGGTGCGGGAGGTGCGGGCGGGGTCACCGGCCGCGGGGCGACGGGCGGGGTGACCGGCTGCGGCGGCTTGCCGCCGGTGGGGGTCTCCCCGTTGACGGAGGTGTTCCCGTGGGAGCTGTTGCCGACCCCGACGACGCTCACGGAGTTGCCGCTGAGGTTGATCGGAAGATCGACGGGAAGCTGGATCCCGTTGCCGGACAGCAGTCCTGGCGAATCCTTTCCGCTTCCGTGGGCGACCGCTCCTCCGCCGTTGGCCGCAGCGGATCCGCCACCGCCGGCCCGCTCCGGACCGGAGGGCCTCGGCCCGGGGTTCCCCTCTCCCGGGGAGACGTTCGTACAGCGGTTGCCGGCGGCCGAGTTGAGGACTCCGACCACGCTCACCGTGTTCCCGCACACGTTCAGCGGGGTGTGCACGGGCAGTTGCACCAGGTTCCCCGCGAGCAGCCCGGGGGAGCGTTCCGCCTTCCCGCCCGCTTCCGCATCGGCATGGGCCAGGCCGCCCACCCCCGCGACCGCCAGTCCACCGCCCGCGACCATCGCCGCGATCAAGCCGTTCCGACGACTGTGACGCATCAGTTTTCCTGCCTTCCGGAGGGTTCAGGGGGCATTGCCCCCACACCGGAAACAACGCCGTAAACCCATTCGGGTTATAGCGACGGTAGGCATTTCACTCCATCGTGTACTGGGTACTGCCTACTTCATGACTGAACGCCCGCTGCTCCTCCTCGACGTGGACGGCCCGCTCAACCCGTTCCGGTCCCCCTTCGCCGCCCTGCGCGGGTACACGAGCCACCGGATGCGGCCGGACGTCTGGCTCTCCTACCGCGATCCGCAGTCGCGCGCGGCCCGACGCGGTGCCCGGGTCCGGCTCCATCCCTCCCACGGCGCACGGCTGTTGGCCCTGCCCTTCGAGATCGTCTGGGCCACCGCCTGGACGCACCAGGCCAACACGATGATCTCCCCGCACGTCGGTCTCCCCACCGATCTTCCGGTCGTCGAGTGGCCTGAGCTGTTCGCCCGCGACCCCGAGGGCCTCTCGTGGAAGACGCGGCCCCTGCTGGAGTGGGCGGCGGGCCGCCCCTTCGCCTGGGTCGACGACATGATCACTCCCCGCGACCGGGCCTGGATCGCGGCCCGGCACCCGGCCCCCGCCCTGCTCCTGCGGGTCCTCCCCCGGCACGGGCTGCGCGCACGGGACTTCACCACCCTGTCCCGGTGGGCGGGTGAGGTCAGCGGGACAGCGCCGTGACCGGGTCCGGGGAGGGGGCCGCGGCGGGCCACCAGTCCTCGTCGTCCGCGCGGGACTCGTAGGCGTACCAGAGGCCTTCGCGGCCGAGGCGGAGCTGACGGGTGCGGGCGGTCAGGCGGTTGCGCTCCGGACGGAAGCTCCCCAGTCCGGCGGCGAGGAGGGCGGGCCGGGCCCGGTCGAAGGGACCGGCCGGGGGGTCCCAGGGCTCGTCGAGGACGGTGAGCGCGGGCAGCCCGCCCTGCCGCCAGGCCGCGGCGGCCCGGGCCAGCTCGGTGGTGGAGCGGCCGGTGGCGCGCGCGAGGTCCCGGTACAGGACGCGGGCCGGGCCGGTGAGCCCCGCGGTGTGGTGCGCCGAGGCCAGCCGGACGGCGTCCTGCCACAGGGTGAGGTGTCCGGTCGGGTCGGCTCCGGTGGTGAGCAGCGCGAGGGCGCGGGCGGCCGCGTCGGTCGCGAGCTGGTCCAGGGCCAGCGGGTCCGGCGCGGCGGGGTCGGCCGGGTAGGCGGGCGGCAGACCCGCGGCGGCGGGCGGGGTGAGCGGGGCGGGCAGCGGGGGCAGGCCGGTGCGGGCCACCGCCGCGCGGGCGGGCACGCCGGGGAAGTCCGGTGCGGCGTCGGGCTGTTCGCGCGCGGCGTGGGCGGCGTTGCGCCGGGCGAGTTCGTCGAGGAGTTCCCGCTCGCCGCGGCCCCGCAGCAGGAGCAGCACGAAGGGGTCCTGGTCGAGGAGACGGGCCGCCCGGTAGCAGAGGGCCGCCGCGTGCTTGCAGGGCCGGCCCGCGTCGGGGCAGGAGCAGCGGGGTACGAGCTCGCCGGCTCCGGGCAGGACCGTCTCCGCGAGGGACTGCGGGACCTCCCGCTCCAGGAGGGCCGCGAGGGCGGCGGGTTCCGCCGCCACCACCTCCAGGACCTCCGCCCACTCGGCGTCCGTGAAGGCGCCGAGGGACAGCTCCGTGCGGTACGGGCGGGCCTTGCTGCCCCGTACGTAGGCCACGATCCGGCCGGGGGTGACCGTGACGGCTTCGACGTGTCCTTCGGTCGCGTACGTCCGGCCGCGCGCGAGCCGGGCCGCGTCGTGCGCGCGGGCCTCCAGCGCGGCGACCCAGGCCCGCCCCCACCAGGTCTTCGCGTCCAGTCCGGCGGGTACGGTCTCGAAGGTGCGGCGCCGGTCGTCCCGTGCGGTGATCATGCGGGCCTCCGCAGCGAGACGAGGTCGGCGAGTTCCCGGTCGGTGAGTTCGGTCAGCGCCGACTCCCCGGAGCCCAGGACGGCGTCGGCCAGCGCGCGCTTGGACTCCAGGAGTTCGGCGATGCGGTCCTCGACGGTGCCCTCGGCGATGATCCGGTGGACCTGGACGGGCTGGGTCTGGCCGATGCGGTAGGCGCGGTCGGTGGCCTGTTCCTCGACGGCCGGGTTCCACCAGCGGTCGAAGTGGACGACGTGTCCGGCCCGGGTCAGGTTCAGGCCCGTCCCGGCCGCCTTGAGGGACAGCAGGAACACCGGGATCTCCCCGGACTGGAAGCGGTCGACGAGCTCCTCGCGGCGCGGGACCGGCGTCCCGCCGTGCAGGAACTGGTGGGAGATGCCCCGGGCCGCCAGATGCCGCTCGATGATCCGGCCCATCGTCACGTACTGCGTGAAGACCAGCACCGAGCCGCCCTCGGCCAGGATCGTGTCCAGCAGTTCGTCCAGCAGGGCCAGCTTGCCCGAGCGGTGCGGGATCCGGGGCGGCTCCTCCTTCAGGTACTGGGCGGGGTGGTTGCAGATCTGCTTGAGCGAGGCCAGCAGCTTCATGATCATGCCGCGCCGTTCGATGCCCTCGCTCGCCTCGATCACGGCCATCGCCTCCTCCACCGCCGCCTGGTAGAGGGAGGCCTGTTCGCGGGTGAGGGACACCGGGTGGTCGGTCTCCGTCTTCGGCGGGAGCTCGGGGGCGATGCCCGGGTCGGACTTCTTGCGCCGCAGCAGGAACGGCCGCACCAGCGCCGCCAGCCGGGCCACCGCCGCCTCGTTGCCGCCGTCCTCCTCCTGCTGGTGCTCGACCGGACGGGCGTGGCGGGCGCGGAAGGCGGTGAGGGGACCGAGCAGCCCCGGAGTCGTCCAGTCGAGCAGGGCCCACAGCTCCGACAGGTTGTTCTCCACGGGAGTGCCGGTGAGAGCGACGCGGGCCGGCGCCGGGATGGTGCGCAGCGCCTTCGCCGTCGCCGAATGCGGGTTCTTCACGTGCTGGGCCTCGTCCGCGACGACCATGCCCCAGTCCTGCCCGGCGAGGCGGGCGGCTCCGGCGCGCATGGTGGCGTACGTGGTGAGGACGAAGCCGCCTTCGAGTCCGTCGAGGATGCGGCTGCCGCCGTGGAAGCGGCGTACCAGCGTGCCGGGCGCGAACCTCTCGATCTCCCGCTGCCAGTTGCCCAGGAGGGAGGCCGGGCAGACGACGAGGGTGGGCTCGGGGCGGTCGCGGTGCAGGTGCAGGGCGATCAGGGTGACGGTCTTGCCGAGGCCCATGTCGTCGGCCAGGCAGCCGCCGAGGCCGAGCGAGGTCATCAGGTCGAGCCACGCCAGCCCGCGCAGCTGATAGTCCCGCAGCGTGGCCTTCAGGGCGGCGGGCGGCGCGACCGGGTCGAGGTCCCCGGTCAGCCGGTCGCGCAGCGCGGCCAGCGCGCCCACGGGGACGGCGGGCACCGGCTCCCCGTCGACCTCGGCCGTCCCGCTCAGGACGGTGGCCAGCGCGTCCACCGGGTCCAGCAGGCCCAGCTCCCGCTTGCGCGCCTTGCGCACCAGCGCCGGATCGACCCGCACCCACTGGTCGCGCAGCCGCACCACGGGCCGGTGCGCCTGCGCGAGGGCGTCCATCTCCCCGGGGGTGAGCCGGTCGCCGCCCAGCGCCAGCTCCCAGGAGAAGGCGAACAGCCCCGCCGCGTCGAAGAAGGCGGTGCCGTCGGTGGCGGAACCCGGAGCGGTGGACCGGACCACGGCGGTCGCGGAGAGCGTACGGGCCAGCTCGCGCGGCCAGTGGACCGGTACTCCCGCCGCCGCGAGCCGGGGTGCGGCCGCGCCCAGCAGGTCCTCCAGCTCCGGGTCGGACAGCGCGAGGGCGTCCGGTACGGGCTGGTCGAGCAGGCGCAGCAGCGGCGGCCAGACCCGGGCGGCGCGGCGCAGCGCGAGCACGGCGTCGATCCGGGCGCGGGGCCCGAACGCGGCGGCGGCCGCACCGGCCCACAGCAGCCCGGCGTCGGTCACCAGCGTCGGGTCGGCGAGGCTGTGGACCTGGACCACCGCGGCGCCCGCCCGGCGCACGTCCTGCGGTTCGGCCTCGTCGAAGAGGCGGAAGGACGACAGGTCGAGCCGCAGCGAGATGCCCACCCCGGCATCGGCTCCGGCCGCGACCTGTGCGGCCCATTCCTGTATCCCCGGTACCCGCTGCGGCTCCTGCGCGGCGAACGGCCGGCCGGCGGCGAAAGGCGCCGCCGCGGTCCTGGGCAGCGTGTCGGCGACGGCGTCGAGGAAGGCCCGCACCAGGGCCTCCGGTTCGGGCAGGGTCAGCGGGCGGCGGCCCGCGAGCGGGCTGGCGTACCCCTCGTACGGCATGGCGGCGGCGACGGCACGCAGGTGGCCGACGTCCCCGGCGTCGAGCGGGCCCGCGCGCCAGGCGTCGATGCCGTCCGGGGTGACCCCGGGCAGCAGCCGGCCCCGGGCCACGAGGGACAGGGCCTGGGCCGCGGCGGTGCCCCAGGCCCGGGTGGCGGGCGAGGCCGCCGGGCTGCGGGCGGCCCGCACGAGGAGGGGGAGGGCTTCGGCGACGGTCAGGGACACGCCGGGCACGGTGCGGGTGCGGACCCCGTCGCCGTGCGGGCGGACCACCTGGAGCGGATGGGGGCTCCCGGCCTCGGGCAGCGGATCACCGGCGGGACACCAGAAGACGACCCGCCCCTCACGGGGCACGGCGGCGGGCAGGAACACGGCGGCGCGCCGGAGCAACGACGACGTCGACGCTGCGGGTGATGGCGACTGCGGCATCACGGCGTCGTCCCCCTTCCTGCTCGCCCCGGCTCCGCCCGGTCATGGCGGATCCACTGCCGCCGAGTCTAGGCGGGCCCACCGACAACACCCCCTGACCTGCGGCTACGGCCGCCCCGCCGATGCTGCGCCGCCTACTTCGCCCAGCGGCCCAGCTCGCTCGCGAAGCCGTACTCGGGCCGCCCGGCGGTGGCGCTCGTCCGCCAGGGCCGGCCGTTCTCGTCGAGGCGGAGGGTGCCGGACCCGCCGGGGCCCGTCCAGCGCAGGTCGAGGTACCACTCGCAGTCGCAGCCGGTGGCGGCCGCCACCACCCGCAGCACGGCCGGTTCCCCCGCCGAGACCCGCAGCGGGAACGCCGGTGCCGGGATCCGGTCCCCGCCGTCGTTCCCCGCGACGGGCCGCGCCTGCGGCCTCGGCGCGTCGAGGTTGACGGCGAAGGCGGCCGGGGTGAGGGCGCCGCCGCAGCCCTGGGACATCTGGTAGACGTTCCAGGCCGGCGGGGTGCGCCGCGCGGTGACCCGTACGTCCAGGTCCTGGAGGACCACGGCGCCCTCCCCCGTCCCGTGCAC
Organism: Streptomyces sp. NPDC006512; assembly: GCF_040611935.1. Classification (NCBI taxonomy): domain Bacteria; kingdom Bacillati; phylum Actinomycetota; class Actinomycetes; order Kitasatosporales; family Streptomycetaceae; genus Streptomyces; species Streptomyces sp. NPDC006512. The sequence goes on from NZ_JBEXPG010000048.1 coordinate 11,667, forward strand.
GGTGATCTCGACGGTCTGGCTCCCGGCGTGCACCGCCTGCTGCGCCTGCGCCCAGGCGGGGGCGTCCGCCTCCACGGGGGGCGGGGGCATCTGCGCCGGGGTGCGCTCGGAGAGGTAGGCGTGCTCGCAGCCCGCCGCCCACACGTGGGACCGTACGGCCGTCCTGAGCGGCGCCACCGCCGCCGTCGGCGGGGTCGGTGCGGGCGCCGGCGCGGCGGCCGGCGGGGCGGATGCGGAGGGGGAGGGCGAGGACGCCGGCGGGGCGGCGGCGGGCGGCGCCGACGCCGACGGGGAGGGGACGGGCGGGCCCCCGGAGGCCGGCGTACGGGGCTGCGACGGCGAGACGGCGGCCTGGTCCCCCGTCGGCCCCGCCTGTGCGTGACGGCGCTCCGGTCCGGCCGCGGCCAGCACCCCCGCCACCACCGCGGCGGCCGTCACACCGGCGGCGGCCACCGCGACGCCCCGCCGCCGGTACCAGGCCCGCCGCCCTCCCCCAGCGCCCCCGGCCCCGGGAACGGCCCCGGCCCCGACGACCACCACGGCCCCGTTCCCGGAGCCGGAGCCGGACGCCGAAGCGGTTGCGCGTACGGCGCCCGGTACCGCGTCCCGGACAGGTGCGGCAGCCGGGCCCGGGAGGGCCTCCGGCCCGGCCCCGGGAGCGGGCACCGCCGCGGACGGCGTCCCGGTGATGGACTCCGGTCCCGCCCCGGGCGACTCCCCCGGCGCCGGGTCGAGCACCGGCCCGGACGGCCCCTTCGGCACGGGGCCGGTCTCCGCCCCCGGCTCCCCCACGGGGGCCTCCCCAGGCCCCGCACCGGTCTCCGCCCCAGGCACTGCCCCGGGCTCCGCTCCGGACCCCACCACGGAGGCCGCCTCCGCGGCCCGGTCCCGCTCGGGACCCCGCTCGGGCCCCCGTACCGGCTCGTGTTCCGGGTGCGCCGCCGACCTGCGCCGGGCGTCGGCCAGCAGCCAGGCCCGGTGCAGTTCCACCGCCTGCTCCCGGCTCGCCCCGCAGGCCCGTGCGAAGCGGTCCAGCACCGCGAACTCCGCGGGCACCGCCTCCCCGTTGCAGTACCGGTGCAGGGTCGACGTACTGGTGTGCAGCCGCCGCGCCAACGACCCGTAACTCAGCCCCCCGCGTTCCTTCAGCTCCCGCATCAGCCGCGCGAACGTCTCCGTCTCGACCGGCCCCCGCGCCGGCCGTTCCGCCTCGCCCACAGCACTCCCCCGTCCCGTGACGCCGTTCCATGCAGGGGGTGTTCCCCCAGGTGACGGCATGTACGGCCGTTCCAGTGTCCCGGATCGGGCGGGTTCCCTGGCCTGACACCCCGCAGCGGGGGAAGGCTGTGGACGCAGTCGACCTCCACACCGCACCTCTACGGGGAGAACACCGTGTTCCGACGCTCCGCCTCCGGCGCCTCCGCCCTGGCCACCGCGGTCCTCGCGGCCGCCGCCGCCCTGCTCCTGACCACCTCGACCACCGCGACGGCCGCCCCGACCGCGCCCGGGTTCCTGAGCGGAACCGACCTGCCGCCGCACCCCTCCTCCCCCTGGTTCGCCGGGAAGGTCACCAAGGGGCTCCAGGAGACCGCTCCGTTCTGCCTGGACGGGGTGCTCCCGGCGGCCGGCAGCTGGCACCGCACCTTCGGCACCGAGTTCGACACCGGCGCCGCCCAGATCTCCGTGCGGACCGCCTCGGACGCCGCGGCCGCCAAGCTGGTGACGGCCCTGGAGCGCAAGGTCGCGGCCTGCGCCGCCGACTGGCTGCGCGCGACCCCGGGCGGGACGGCTTCCTGGCAGGACTACGGGAAGCTCGCGGTCGAGGAGGGCGCACACGTCTACGGGGTCCACGCCTCCATTCCGGAGTCCGAGCCGGGCGTGCACCTGTACGGGATCGGACGCGACGGTTCCACGGTGACCGTCGTGAACTGGGGCCAGATGGGACACCTGACGGACGCCCCCGTGCCCGCCTTCAAGAAGACGACGACCACGGCCGTCAAGAAGCTCAACCCGTAACCCGGGCGCCCCGCACCCGGCCCCCGAGTGGGACCATGGAATCCGAGACCCGGCGATCCAGCACGGGACGAGGCGATGGGCATGCGTTCCGGAAACGAGCCGGTGACCGCCCGCAGTCCGCTGCGGCTGCGGTTCTGGCTGAGCTTGTGGGGGCTGGTGTGGGCCGCGGGGGGGACGGCCGCCTTCTCGCTGGCCGGCCGGCCCGGGTGGGCCGCCGCCTGCGGGGTGGTCGCCCTGCTCGCCGCGGTCGACCTGGTCGTCGTGACCCGGCACATCCGCCAGGGCCCGCACTACCAGCCCGGCCGCGACGTCCCGCCGTACGAGCCGCCGCGCGGCTAGGCCGTGTGAAGGCCTCGTGGTGGGAGGCCTCGTGTTCGAAGGCCTCGCCCGGACCGGAACGTCAGGGCGTGTCCTCGAACCGCGAACGTCAGGGCGTGTCGTCGAACCGCGCCGCCGCCAGGTACTCGGGCTGCGGATCGAGGGCGGCGGCCAGCCGGAAGTGCCGGCGGGCCTGCTCGCGCCGGCCGGAGCGTTCGTGGGTGCGGGCCAGCGCGAAGTGGGCGAAGGCGTTGTCCGGCTCGCGCTCCAGCACCAGCTCGAACTCCAGCTCGGCCGGCCGCAGCTGCGCGGCCGCGAAGAAGGCCCGGGCGCGCAGCAGCCGGGCGGCGGTGTTCTCGGGGTGGGCGGCTATGACGGAGTCGAGGAGCTTGACCGCGCCGCGCGGGTCGCGTGCGGCCAACAGCTGCTCGGCGGCCCGGAAGTCGATGACGTGCGTCTCGGGGCTCGCGGAGCCGGACGACCCCGCTCCGGACGGCGTGGACGGCGGCTGCTGGGGCGGGGGCGTGGTATCGGACACGGTGTCTTTCCTTCCCTCTACGGGCGCGTTCAACGCGCTCCGCAGCACCCGCTATTCCGCGCCGGGCGCTCCCCGCGTGCGCGCCGGACCCGTCAGGCGCCGACGCCGTCCGCGCCGCCGGCGCCCGCGGCAGCCCGCTCGGCCAGCTGTTCCCACACCTTGCGGACCTGGGGCTCCAGCGCCTCCAGCGGTCCGTCGTTGTCGATCACGAGGGTGGCCACCGCCAGCCGCTGCTCGCGAGTGGCCTGCGCGGCCATCCGGGCCCGGGCGTCCTCCTCGGTCATCCCGCGCGGGCCGGTCAGCCGGGCCAGCTGGGTTCCGGGCGAGGCGTCCACGACCACGACCAGGTCGTACAGGGGGGCCAGGCCGTTCTCCGTGAGCAGCGGTACGTCGTGCACGACGATCGCGTCGGGCCCCGCCGCCGCTTCCAGCTCGGCGGAGCGGGCCCCGACCAGGGGGTGCACGATCGCGTTCAGCGTGCGGAGCTTCGCCGGGTCGCCGAAGACGAGGGCTCCGAGTACGGGCCGGTCGAGCGCGCCGTCCGGGGTGAGTACGGACTCCCCGAAGGCCGCCACCACGGCCGCGAGGCCGGGCGTACCGGGCTCCACGACCTCCCGCGCGATCCGGTCGGCGTCGACGACGACCGCCCCGTACCCCGCGAGCAGCCGCGAGACCTCGCTCTTGCCGGCACCGATTCCGCCTGTCAGGCCCACTTTCAGCATGGTCGGCAGCCTAGGGGGTGCCGGTCCGGCCGGACCAGGCCCCCCTGGGCTCCCGTTCCTACTGCTCGCCCTCGCGTTCCGCGAGGAACCGCTCGAACTCGCGGCCGATCTCGTCCGCCGAGGGGATCTCGGCCGGTTCGGCGATCATGTTGCCGCGGGTCTCGGCCCCGGCGGCGGCGTCGTACTGGTGCTCCAGCCCCTGGACCAGGGCGACGAGCTCCTCGTCCCCCTCGCGGATCTGCCGGTCGATCTCGGTCTGCGTACGGTGCGCCTCGGTCCGCAGGGCGTGCGCGACGGCCGGCAGGACCAGCCCGGTCGCGGCGGTGATCGCCTCCAGCGCGGTCAGCGCCGCGTCCGGGTACGGGGAGCGGGCGACGTAGTGCGGTACGTGCGCGGCGACGCCGAGGACGTCGTGCCCGGACTGGCCGAGGCGGAACTCGACGAGCGATTCCGCGCTGCCCGGTACCTGCGCCTCGTCGAAGGGGCTGCGGTGTCCGGGCATCAGGTCGGTCCGGTTGCCGTGCGGGGTGATGCCGACGGGCCGGGTGTGCGGGACTCCCATGGGGATGCCGTGGAAGTTGACCGAGAGCCGGACGCCGAGCCGCTCGACGATCTGCCGGACGGCGACGGCGAACCGCTCCCACTCCACGTCCGGCTCGGGGCCGGAGAGCAGCAGGAAGGGTGCGCCGGTGGCGTCCTGGACGAGCCGGACTTCCAGCCGGGGTTCCTCGAACTCCGTCCAGTGGTCGCGCTGGAAGGTCAGCAGCGGGCGGCGGGCCCGGTAGTCCACGAGCCGGTCCGCGTCGAAGCGGGCCACGACCTGGTGGGGCAGGGTCTCCAGGAGCCGCTCGACGATCTGCTCCCCGGCCTCCCCCGCGTCGATGTACCCCTCGAAGTGGTAGAGCATGACCAGTCCGGCCGAGTCCTGGGCCAGCGCCAGGTCGGCCACCGCCAGGCCCTTGGCGTCCCATTCGTACAAACCCTGTGGATCAAGCACTGTCACCATTCCTCCCTCGCCGCGTTCTCTGGCAAGAACGTCCAAGGGGGCGGCCGCATTCCCCAGTTGACGCCCTGTCCGGTGACGCGGCCCGGTGGCCTCGGGGACGCGGCGGAGCCGGGAACGCGGAAAGGCCCGCCCCCCGGAGGGGACGGGCCTTTCCGTCGGTCTCAGCTCGGCTCACACCGGAGTGTGATGCGCGCTGCGATCAGCTCTGGCCGCCGGCCAGCTTCTCGCGGAGCGCGGCCAGGGCCTCGTCGGACGCCAGGGCGCCCGAGGTCTCGTCCGACTCCGAGGAGTACGAACCACCGGAGAGGCTGGCGCCGCCACCGGCGTTGCCACCGGCGGCCGGGGCGGCAGCGCCCTCGGCAGCGGCGGCCTCGTCGGCCTCGCGGCTCTTGATGACCTGAGCCTGGTGCTGCTCGAAGCGGACCTGCGCCTCGGCGTACTGGCGCTCCCACGTCTCGCGCTGGGTGTCGAAGCCCTCGAGCCAGTCGTTGGTCTCGGGGTCGAAGCCCTCGGGGTAGATGTAGTTGCCCTGGTCGTCGTAGGACGCGGCCATGCCGTACAGGGTCGGGTCGAACTCGACCGACGCCGGGTCGGCACCGAAGGACTCGTTGGCCTGCTTCAGGGACAGCGAGATCCGGCGACGCTCGAGGTCGATGTCGATGACCTTGACGAAGATCTCGTCGTTGACCTGGACGACCTGCTCCGGGATCTCCACGTGGCGCTCGGCCAGCTCGGAGATGTGGACCAGACCCTCGATGCCCTCGTCCACGCGGACGAACGCACCGAACGGAACCAGCTTGGTGACCTTACCCGGGACGACCTGGCCGATCTGGTGGGTCCGGGCGAACTGCTGCCACGGGTCTTCCTGCGTCGCCTTCAGCGACAGGGAGACGCGCTCGCGGTCCATGTCGACGTCGAGGACCTCGACGGTGACTTCCTGGCCGACCTCGACAACCTCGGAGGGGTGGTCGATGTGCTTCCAGGACAGCTCGGAGACGTGCACGAGACCGTCGACGCCACCCAGGTCCACGAAGGCACCGAAGTTGACGATCGAGGAGACGACGCCGGAGCGGACCTGACCCTTCTGCAGGGTGGTGAGGAACGTCTGGCGAACCTCGGACTGGGTCTGCTCGAGCCAGGCGCGGCGGGACAGGACCACGTTGTTGCGGTTCTTGTCCAGCTCGATGATCTTCGCCTCGAGCTCCTTGCCCACGTAGGGCTGGAGGTCGCGGACGCGACGCATCTCGACGAGAGAGGCCGGCAGGAAGCCGCGGAGGCCGATGTCGAGGATGAGACCACCCTTGACGACCTCGATGACGGTACCGGTGACGATGCCGTCTTCTTCCTTGATCTTCTCGATCGTGCCCCAGGCACGCTCGTACTGAGCGCGCTTCTTGGACAGGATCAGACGGCCTTCCTTGTCCTCCTTCTGGAGAACCAGGGCCTCGATCTCGTCGCCGACCTTGACGACCTCGTTCGGGTCGACGTCGTGCTTGATCGAGAGCTCGCGGCTCGGGATCACGCCTTCGGTCTTGTAACCGATGTCGAGCAGGACCTCGTCCCGGTCGACCTTCACGATGACGCCGTCGACGATGTCGCCGTCGTTGAAGTACTTGATCGTCTCGTCGATCGCGGCCAGGAAGGCTTCCGCGTTACCGATGTCGTTGACCGCTACCTGCGGAGGGGTGGTGGCGGTGGTCTCGGTGCTGCTCGTCATGTGGGAAAGGGCTCCGGTTACGGACAGAAAGTCGTAGGTACTGCTACGCCGGGAGCCCTTATCGGCATCTGCCGAAGAAGCCGGACAGCCAAAGAAGCCCAGAATCCCCAGAGGGGGAGGGCCTCGAAAACCGAGGGGACATTCAACAGATGCAAGCGCAGCCTGCTAGGTCTGAGGAGCACAGGCTCGCAGCGCAACTTGTAGCATACGGGGGCAGCCGGACAGGGTCAATGCGCGAAGGCGCACACCCCGGGCAGATCACCGCACAACCGGCACAAATCGTGGGCGCAGAAGCCCCGATGGGCGATCGGCGACGATTTCCCGAGCCACTCGCAGACTACGACGACGGGCCCCATGAACCAAGAGGACTACGCCCACGAAGACGCGCACGAGGCCGGCTCCGCCGCCGAGGACGACGCGCAGGCCACCCGGCGTGACGCCGGGGAGGCCGAGAGCAGCCGCGCGAGCCGCGGCTGGTGGGACCGCAACGCCGACGACTACCAGAGCGAGCACGGCGCGTTCCTGGGCGACGACCGCTTCGTGTGGGGCCCCGAGGGACTGGACGAGGCGGAGGCGGCCCTGCTCGGCCCGGCGGCCTCCCTCAAGGGCAAGGACGTCCTGGAGATCGGCGCCGGCGCCGCCCAGTGCTCCCGCTGGCTCGCCTCCCGGGGCGCCCGCCCGGTGGCCCTGGACCTCTCGCACCGCCAGCTCCAGCACGCCCTGCGCATCGGCGACGACGTACCCCTGGTCGAGGCCGACGCCGGGAGGCTGCCCTTCCGCGACGGCTCCTTCGACCTGGCCTGCTCCGCCTACGGGGCGGTCCCCTTCGTCGCCGACCCGGTGAACGTCATGCGCGAGGTGCGCCGCGTCCTGCGCCCCGGCGGCCGCTGGGTCTTCTCCATCACCCATCCGATCCGCTGGGCCTTCCCCGACGAGCCCGGCCCGGAGGGACTGTCCGTCGCCGCGTCCTACTTCGACCGGACCCCGTACGTGGAGCAGGACGAGGACGGCAACGCCGTCTACGTCGAGCACCACCGCACGGTCGGCGACCGGGTCCGGGACGTGGTCGCGGGCGGCTTCCGCCTCGTCGACCTCGTCGAACCGGAGTGGCCCGAGTGGAACGCCCAGGAGTGGGGCGGCTGGTCCCCGCTGCGCGGCAACCTCATCCCCGGTACCGCGATCTTCGTGTGCGAGAGGGACTGACCCCTTGATCCGCCAGGCCGACCTCGACGCCCTTCCCGTACGGGAGGCCGTGCCCGCCCTCGTCTCGGCACTGGACGCCCGCGGCACCGCCGTGCTGTGCGCCCCGCCCGGCACCGGCAAGACCACGCTGGTGCCGCTGGTGCTGGCCGGGCTGGTGGGCGGCGGCCCCCGGCGCCGGGTCGTGGTCGCCGAGCCCCGCCGGATCGCCGCCCGGGCGGCGGCGCGGCGGATGGCCTGGCTGCTGGGCGAGCGGCCCGGCGGGTCGGTGGGCTTCACCGTGCGCGGGGAGCGGGTGGCCGGCTCCGGGACCGTGCTGGAGGTCGTCACGACCGGGGTGCTGCTCCAGCGGCTCCAGCGGGACCAGGAGCTGGCCGGCACGGACGTGGTGGTCCTGGACGAGTGCCACGAGCGGCACCTGGACGCCGACACCGTCGCCGCCTTCCTCCTGGACGTACGCGAAACCCTGCGCCCGGAGCTGCGCCTGGTCGCGGCTTCGGCGACGACGGACGCGGCCGGCTGGGCCCGGCTGCTGGGGGACGCGCCGGTGGTGGAGGCCGCCGGGGTCGCGTACCCGGTGGAGACGGTGTGGGCGCCGCCGCCGCGGCCGGTGCGGCCGCCGCACGGGATGCGGGTGGACCCGGCGCAGCTGACGCACGTGGCGTCGGTGGTGCGGCGGGCGCTGGCGGAACGTTCCGGCGACGTGCTGTGCTTCCTGCCCGGGGTGGGCGAGATCGCCCGGGTCGCGGGGCAGCTGGGCGGGGTGGACGCGGAGGTGCTCCAGGTCCACGGCCGGGCTCCGGCGGCCGTGCAGGACGCGGCGCTGACCCCGGCGGACCACCGCCGGGTGATCCTCTCCACGGCGGTGGCGGAGTCGAGCCTGACCGTGCCGGGCGTACGGGTGGTCGTGGACTCAGGGCTGGCCCGCGAGCCGCGGGTGGACCACGCGCGGGGGCTGGGCGCGCTGGCGACCGTACGGGCGTCCCGCGCGGCGGGCCGCCAGCGGGCGGGCCGTGCCGGCCGGGAGGCGCCGGGGGTGGTGTACCGGTGCTGGGAGCAGGCCGAGGACGCGCGGCTGGCGTCCTTCCCCTCCCCGGAGATCCGGATCGCGGACCTGGCGCAGTTCGCGCTGCAGGCCGCCTGCTGGGGCGATCCGGAGGCGTCCGGGCTGGCCCTGCTGGACCCGCCGCCGGCCGGTGCGATGGCCGCGGCGCGGGAGGTGCTGCTCGCCGTCGGCGCGGTGGACGGCGCCGGCCGGCCGACGCCGCGCGGGCTGCGGATGGCCCGGCTGGGCCTGCACCCGCGGCTGGCGCGGGCCCTGCTGGACGGTTCGGCGGCGCTGGGAGCGCGGCGGGCCGCGGAGGTGGTGGCGCTGCTGAGCGAGGAGCCGCCGCGGGAGTACGGGGACGACCTGGCCGGGGCCTGGCGGGCGGCCCGGCGCGGCGGTGACGGCTACGCGGGCCGCTGGCGCGCGGAGGCCGTCCGCCTGGAGCGCGCCGTGCGCGACCCCGCGGGGTCCTCCCCCGCGCCGCCCGTTCCCGCAACCGGCGCTGTGCCCGACGACGGCGCCGCCGGGCTCGTCGCCGCCCTGGCGTTTCCGGAGCGGGTGGCGAAGGCCAAGGGCGCGGGGGCCTTCCTGATGGCCTCCGGGACCGGGGCGGAGCTCGGCGACGGCTCGGGCCTGCGCCAGGCCCCGTGGCTGGCGGTCGCCGTCGCCGACCGGCCGCCGCACTCGGCGTCGGCCCGCGTCCGGATGGCGGCCGTGATCGACGAGGACACCGCGCGGACCGCCGCCGCGCACCTGCTCACCGAGGGCGAGGAGGTCCGCTGGGAGGACGGGGACCTGATCGCCCGCACCGCGCAGCGCCTCGGCGCCGTCGAGCTGGCCGTACGTCCCCTGCGCGCTCCTGATCCGGCGCTCGTGCGGGCCGCCCTGCTCGACGGGCTGCGCGCGGAGGGCCTGGGCCTGCTGCGCTGGTCCGAGGACGCGCGGGCGCTGCGGGCCCGGCTGGGTTTCCTGCACCGTGCGCTGGGCGGCGGCTGGCCCGACGTGGCCGGTGACGCGGCCCTGGTGGAGCGGGCCGACGACTGGCTGGAGCCCGAGCTGTCCCGGGCGCGCCGCCGGGCCGACCTGGGCCGCATCGATGCCGGGCAGGCCCTGAACCGGCTGCTGCCGTGGGCCACCGGGGAGGCGGGCCGGCTCGACGAGCTGGCTCCCGAGCGGATCCAGGTGCCGAGCGGTTCCCGGATCCGCGTCGACTACTCCGGTGAGCAGCCGGTGCTCGCGGTGAAGCTCCAGGAGCTGTTCGGGCTGGCCGAGACGCCCCGGGTGGCGGGGGTTCCCGTACTCGTCCACCTGCTGTCGCCGGCGGGCCGGCCCGCCGCGGTGACCGCCGATCTCGCCTCGTTCTGGCAGGGCGGTTACCGCGCGGTGCGGGCGGAGCTGCGGGGCCGGTACCCGAAGCACCCGTGGCCGGAGGACCCGGCGACCGCCGAGCCGACCCGGCACACGAACGCCCGGCTCAGGCGCTGAGCGCTCCGGGCGGCTGCGGGGTCCGCTGCCGTTCGCGGCGGCCGCGGGCTTCCAGCCAGAGGGCGAGGCCGAGGAGGCCGAGGGCGCCGACGGCGAGGCCGGCCGGGGCGTAGGTGTGCAGGGCGAGGACCTTCGTACGGTTGGAGCGGACGAGGTCGAGGGTGTGGTCGGCGTAGTCGGCGCGCATCTTGACGTGTCCGGCGAAGGCGGTGAGCTTGCCGTCGGGGCCGCCGGCCGCGATCCCGCCGCGCATCTCCTGCTGGATAACCTGCTCGGCGTTGACGGGTGCGCCGGTGACCGGGTCGACCCAGAACATCGCCTTGACCGTGTACCAGAGGCTGGTTCCGGTGGTCTGTTCGATCGTCGCCGGGTCGATGCCCTCGATGGGCATCTTCTTCGGCATGGGGACCTTGGTCCAGGGCACGGTCTGTTCGAAGTAGTAGACCTCCATGCCCCGGTAGGTGCGCGGGCCGACGTAGTGGATCGGCGAGGAGGAGCGGGTCTGCGCGTCGAAGTAGAGGTAGTCGCGCGGTTCGGTGAAGAAGGGCCACTTGAACTCGATGCCCTGGCGCGTGACCGGGTCCCCGTCGACCATCTCGCCGGTGGCGTGCACCGGGTCCTGGGTGTGGGCGTCGAAGATGTAGCGCTCGGGGATCTGGGAGACCATCTTCCCGTCCGGGCCGATGATGTACGACAGGGTGTCCCAGACCACGACGTCCTTGCCGGCGTCGGCCTCGATCTCCTTCGAGGCCTCGACGTTGCCCTTGAGGGTCTGGACGATGGTGACCTTGTCCACCTTCTTGGGCTTCATGCCGTCGTTGTAGTCGATGAGGGTCGCGTCCTTCGCCTCCAGCACCATCTCCTGGTACCGGTCGGGCGGGATCTTGGCGAGCCGCGGGTACGCGTACCAGCGCAGCAGTGGTGCGAGGGCCGCGCAGAACACGGCGAGGGCAAGCAGGACGAGGCTCGCTCTGCGTCGCATGGCCGGGCCTCCTCTACTTTCCGGGCGCGGGGGGCGCGGTGGTGAGCAGCGGCTTGGGCGAGGTCTTGCCCTCCGGCACCCCTGCCGCCGTGACGGCGAGGACGAGGGCGAGCGCGGCGGCCAGCCCGATGGCGGCGGCGACGAGTGCGCGCATGCCGGGGCCTCCGAAATCTGATAGGGCGTCAGAGATGGGGCACCGTAGCAATGCGGGGGTGAGATGAGAACCGTCTGGTGCGGGGAGCGCGGGGGGCGGCCGCGGTCCGCGCGGGGGCGGGGACCGCGGCCCGCCCCGTCAGCCGTCCTGGACGTCGGCGCGGCTGACCGCGGGGCCGAGCCCGGGCGGCATGTGCTCCACGACGAGGGCGACGGCCTCCTCGGCGGTGTCGACCAGGGCGATCACGCCGGCGCTGCGCGGGAGGCGGACCCGGAACCGGCCGTCGGGCAGCGGGTCCACGGCCGGGACCTGCACGAGGTACGGGAACTCGGTGCAGCTGCTGAGGTTCAGGCTGTGGTGGCTGGTGAAGGGGTGGAGCACGCGCAGGCTCGGCTGCGCGTACGCGGCTTCCAGGAGCGGGACGATCGGCGGGTACGGGCGGTCGGGGCGGCGCTCCAGCTGGTGGTCGCGCATGGCCCGCCAGCTCAGCAGGAGCCGCTGCCAGCTCACCTCGACGAACTCCGCCGGTCCCCGCCGGCGCGCGGCCGCCGCATCGGGCAGGACGGGCCGGGGCAGGAGCGGTCTTTCGCCCACGGGGGCGTCAACGTTCTCGTTCATCGCGCCAGTGTGGCGGCGGTCACCGCCCCTGACCAGGGGTGGCGAGCAGGTGAGTACCCGTACTCATGCCCCGGCCGCCCGGGCCGGGCAGGGTGGCGGCATGACCACCGGTGCGCATGACCCACCCGACGGCGCGGAGCGGCCCCGGAGCCTGCCCGCCGACATCGCCACGGCGTTCGGCCTGATCCTCGTCGAACTCCTCGCGCTGGCCCTGCTGTTCGTCGTATGGGCGCTGTCCGGGTTCGACTTGAACCCCGACAACCCGCCGAGCACCCACCCGGTGTGGGGCTACCTGGTGGGCGCCGGGGTGCTGGTGGTGTTGATGGCGCGGTCGGGGCTGCGCGCCTCCCGTCGGGGGGCGGGGGTGACGGCGACGACGCAGGCGGTCATGGCCATGGGGACCGTGACCCTGATCGTGGCCGCGGCGTACTACCAGGTGCGCGAGGACACCCCGCCCCCGCCGAGCCCCTGCCTCACGTCGCCGTCCGCGCCCTGGTGCAACGGCTGACGCCGGTGCCCGCGCCTACCGGGTACCGCTCGGACTCGCGGAGGGCGCCGGGCCGGGCTTGCCCGAGGAGGTGGGGCCCGGGGCCGAGGGGCTCGGGGCGGGGGTGGTGGGCCGGGCACTGGCGGTCGGACTCGCACTGGGCTTCGGCGTCGGGGTCGGCGTCGGGGTCGGGCTCGGCGCCGGCGTGGGGCTCCCCGTCGGGGTGGGAGTCGGCGTGGGGGTGGGAGTCGGCGTGGGGGTGGGAGTCGGCGTGGGGGTAGGGGTCGGAGTGGGAGTCGGAGTAGGCGTGGGAGTCGGGGTCGGAGTCGGCGTCGGGGTCGGCGTGGGCGTCGGCTTCGGACTCGGTGTCGGCTCCGGGGTCGGCTTCGGGTCCGGGGTGGGGCTCGGCTTCGGGCTCGGGGTGGTCACCGGGCCGGGGGCCGGCTTCGTGCCGGGCTGCCCGGCCGGGATACCCGTACCCGTGCCGGGGCCGGTACCGGGGCCCGTGCCGTCGGGGACCTCGTGCGCGCCCGCGAGGTAGTACGAGAACCAGGACCGCACCGTCCGCAGGTACTCCGTGGACTGGTTGTACGAGAGCACGGCCCGGTCCAGGTCGGCCGGGATCCGCAGGTCCCGGGTGCCCGCGCACAGGTAGCGCCCGGCGGCCAGGGCCGCGTCGTGGATGTTGTTCGGGTTGCGCCGTCCGTCGCCGTCGGCGTCCTGGCCCCAGGACGCCCAGGTGGAGGGGATGAACTGCATCGGGCCGACGGCCCGGTCGTAGCGGGAGTCTCCGTCGTAGGCGCCGCCGTCGGTGTCGGAGATGTTCGCGAAGCCGTTGCCGTCGAGGACGGGCCCGAGGATCGGACGCAGCGTTGTCCCGGCGGAGTCCACCCGTCCGCCGCCCGCCTGTCCCGACTCGACCTTGCCGATGGCGGCGAGGAGCTGCCAGCGCAGCCCGCACCCGGGGTCGCTCGCCGCCACCTCCTGCTCGGCCTTCCGGTACGCGGCGAGCACGCTCGCCGGTATCCCCTGCGCGCCCGCGACGGCGGCGACGGGTTCGGTGCGCGGGACCTCGGCCGAGGCCGGGGCCGGTGCGGCGGCGGCCGGGGGCGCGTCGTCCACCGGGAGCACGACGGCGGGGGGCAGGGGGCTCACCAGGGGCGGCAGTTCGGTGAAGTAGGCGGAGTCGCCGCCGGATCCGGCCGCGGACGGCCGGGGCCGTGCGCCGTCCTCCCCCGCCGCGGTCATCCGTCCGGTGTCGTCGCCGTTCGGGCCCTGCGAGGCGGTCACCGCGGCGACGACCAGCGCCGAGACCACCGCGGCGAGCCCGCCCCTGCGCAGCCTGCGTCCGAATATTCGAGCCGACATGAGCCGGACCCCTCCCCTAGACGTCCGCGTGACCCTACGTCAACTCCCTTCACAGGGCACGAACAGCGGCCCGGATTTCACCACATCCCCACGTCCTGCGCAGGTCACGCATACTGTCCCGACATCCGGATCCGAGGAGAAGCGCCGTGCCGTTCACTCTCAGCCACGCGGCTGCCGTACTTCCGGCCGTGCGCCGCACCGGGCGGGCGCGGGGGCCCCTGGTGGCTTCGGCACTGGTCCTGGGGTCCTTCGCGCCGGACACCTTCTACTTCATGGACGCGATCGTCGAGGGCGTGATGGGCTACGGCACGTTCACGCATTCCCTGGTGGGCGTGCTCACCGCGGACGCCGCCCTGACCGCCGTCCTCGCCGCGTACTGGCTGCTGCTGCGGGAGCCGCTGACCGCCCTGCTGCCGCGCCGGCGGCAGGGCCGCGTCCACGCCTTCGTCCGCGGTGAACCCTGGCGCGGGCGGCGGCTGCCGTCCCTCGCCCTGTGGTTCTACCTGTCGGCGGTGGCCGGTTCCCTCACCCACGTCGTGTGGGACAGCTTCACGCACCTGGACCGCTGGGGCACGAACGCGCTCCCGGAGCTGGGCGAACCGCTCGCCTTCGGCCTGCCCCTCTACTCCTACCTCCAGTACGGCTCGTCGGCGGCCGCCGCCTGCGCCCTGCTCTGGTTCACGGTGACCGGCCTGCGGCGGCTGCCCGACGGTCCGGCCCCGGCTTCCGTGCCGGTGCTCGGCCGCGCCGAGGTGCTGGGCGCCCTCGCGCTCGTCGCCCTGTGCGTGGCCGCGGGGGTGACGATGCGGGTGGTCCGCTTCTACACGTTCTTCGACCGGATCCGCTCGCCGCTCGACATCATCCCCACCGTCTGCTTCGGCGCCGGCGGCGGTCTCGCCGTGGGCCTCCTCCTCTACGGCGCCCTCGTCCGGCTCCGCCACCGCCACGACCGCCCCCGGAACACCGACGACGAAGCCCGCGCTCGCGTCGCCGCCTGAGCCGTCACCTCCGCACGCACGACCGCCCGCCCCCTCCGGCACGGGCAGGGGGCGGGCGGTCGTGGCGACGTGCGCGCGTCAGTGCGCGGCGGACTCCCAGTCGGGGCCCACGCCCACGGAGACGTCGAGTGCGGCGCGGAGGTCCACGGCGGCGCCCATCTCCCGGCGGACCAGTTCCTCGACCCGCGCGCGCTCGCCGGGCGCGATCTCCAGGACGATTTCGTCGTGGACCTGGAGCAGCATCCGCGACTTCAGGCCGGCCTCCGAGATGGCCTTGTCGACGCGGAGCATGGCCACCTTGACGATGTCGGCGGCGGTGCCCTGGATCGGAGCGTTCAGCGCCATCCGCTCGGCGGCCTCGCGGCGCTGACGGTTGTCGCTGTTCAGGTCGGGCAGGTAGCGGCGGCGCCCGAACACGGTCGCCGTGTAGCCCGTGGCCCGCGCCTCGTCCACCACCCGCTGGAGGTACTCGCGGACCCCGCCGAACCGCTCGAAGAACGTTTCCATCAGGCCGCGGGCCTCGGCGGGCTCGATGTTCAGCTGCTGGGCGAGACCGAACGCGGAGAGCCCGTACGCCAGCCCGTAGGACATGGCCTTGATCTTGCGGCGCATCTCCGCGTCGACCTGGGAACGTTCGACCCCGAACACCTGGGAGGCGACGGTGGTGTGCAGGTCCTCGCCGGTGGCGAACGCCTCGATCAGGCCCTCGTCCTCGGAGAGGTGCGCCATGACCCGCAGCTCGATCTGGCTGTAGTCGGCGGTCATCAGCGACTCGTAGCCCTCGCCGACGACGAAACCGCGGCGGATCGCCCGGCCCTCGTCGGTGCGCACCGGCACGTTCTGCAGGTTCGGGTCGGTGGAGGACAGCCGGCCGGTCGCGGCGACGGTCTGGCTGAAGCTGGTGTGGACCCGGCCGTCGGCGGCGACCGACTTGACCAGACCCTCGACGGTCACGCGCAGCTTGGCCTGCTCCCGGTGCCGCAGCATGATCACCGGGAGTTCGTGGTCGGTCTGCGTGGCCAGCCAGGCCAGCGCGTCCGCGTCGGTGGTGTAGCCGGTCTTGGTCTTCTTCGTCTTCGGCAGGTCCAGCTCGCCGAAGAACACCTCCTGCAGCTGCTTGGGCGACCCGAGGTTGAACTCGTGCCCGACCGCCGCGTGCGCCTCCTTCACCGCCTGCTGCACGGCTCCGGCGAACTGCTGCTCCATGCCTTCCAGGTGGTCCCGGTCGGCGGCGATGCCCGCCCGCTCCAGCCGGGCCAGCAGCTCGGAGGTCGGCAGCTCCATGCCGTGGAGCAGCTCCGTCGCACCGACCTCCTCCAGCTTGGCCGTGAAGGCGTCGCCGAGGTCCAGGACCGCGCGGGCCTGCGCCATCAGCGCGTCCGCCTCGGCGCTCTCGTCGGCGCCGAAGGCCAGCTGGCCGTCCGCGGCGGCGGGCGCCAGCTCCCGGTGCAGGTACTCCATCGACAGGACGTCCAGCGCGAAGGACCGCCGGCCCGGCTTGACGAGGTAGGCGGCGAGCGCGGTGTCCATGGTGACCCCGGCCAGGGTCCAGCCGTGCTCGGGGAAGACCCGCATGAGGCCCTTGGCGTTGTGCACGACCTTGGGCTTCTTCGCGTCGGCCGCCCAGGCCGCGAAGGCCTTCTCGTCGGCCTCGTCCAGGGCGGACGGGTCGAACCAGGCCGCCGCCCCGCCGGCCGCCGCCAGGGCGATCTCGCTGACGTTGCCCTGACCCAGTGCCCAGCTGTCCACGGTGGACACGCCCAGCGGGCCCGCCCCGTGGCTCTTCAGCCACGGCGCCAGCTCGCCCGCGCCCAGGACCGAACCGTCCAGTTCCACGGCCGCCACCGGGGCCGGCGCCGCCTCCTCCTCGGCCGCGCCCGGGTCCACGGCCAGCAGCCGCTCGCGCAGCGAGGCGTTGCGGATCTCCAGCACGTCCAGCACCCCGGTCACCGCGGACCGGTCGTACGGCGCGCGGGCCAGGTCGGCGGGGCCCTTCGCCAGCTCCACGTCCTTGACCATCTCGGTCAGGACCCGGTTGAGCTTGACGGCCTCCAGGTGGTCCCGGAAGTTCTGCCCGGCCTTGCCCTTGACCTCGTCCGCCCGCTCCACGAGCTCCGCGAACGACCCGAACTGGGTGATCCACTTGGCGGCCGTCTTCTCGCCGACGCCCGGGATGCCCGGCAGGTTGTCCGACGGGTCACCGCGCAGCGCCGCGAAGTCCGGGTACTGCTGCGGGGTGAGCCCGTACTTCTCCTCGACCTTCTCCGGGGTGAACCGGGTCAGCTCGGAGACGCCCTTGGTCGGGTACAGCACCGTCGTGTGCGCGGAGACCAGCTGGAAGGAGTCGCGGTCACCGGTGACGATCAGGACGTCGAAGCCGGCGGCCTCCGCCTGCGTCGCCAGCGTCGCGATCACGTCGTCGGCCTCGAAGCCGTCCACCGCGAACCGCGGCACCTTCATCGCGTCGAGGAGCTCGCCGATCAGCTCGACCTGCCCCTTGAACTCGTCGGGGGTCTTCGAACGGTTCGCCTTGTACTCGGGGAACTCCGTCGAACGCCACGTCTTGCGCGAGACGTCGAAGGCCACCGCGAAGTGCGTGGGCGCCTCGTCGCGCAGCGTGTTCGCCAGCATCGACGCGAAGCCGTAGATGGCGTTCGTCGGCTGGCCCGTCGCGGTCGTGAAGTTCTCCGCCGGCAGCGCGAAGAACGCCCGGTACGCCAGGGAGTGCCCGTCCATGAGCATCAGGCGGGGGCGGTCCGCTGCGGTCGTCTGGTCGGTCTTCTTCGATGCTGAATCTGCCACGCCCCCGATCCTAGGCGCCCCCGCTGACAAATCCGGCGACGGCGATACCCGGTGCCCGCCCCCGCGCACCGCGCCGGACGGCCCCCGCCCCGGCAGACCGGGCCCCCACCCCGGAAAATCCGGCGCCCACCCCGCCCCCTCAGGCGCATCCGCCCCACCGGCCGCCCCCGGCGCACCCCGTCCCGGCCCGGCCGCCCCCGACCGCCCTCCCCCGTTCCCCGAGGCCGTGAAAGGATCGAAGATGCGGCCACACGCGCTGCACCCGTACGCACGCTCGAAGGGGAGCGCCATGGCGACCAAGCCGCCCAAAGGTGATCCGGTGCAGGACGCGCCGCAGGTCACGCCGCCGAAGCAGGCCGCCGCGGGCCTGCCGGCGATCGGCCACACGCTGAAGGTCGCGCAGGCACAGATGGGCCTCGCCCGCACCGCCCGGACCCTCCTCAAGGTCAACCAGAAGAACGGCTTCGACTGCCCCGGCTGCGCTTGGCCCGAGGGCGACCACCGGCACGCGGCCGAATTCTGCGAGAACGGCGCCAAGGCCGTCGCCGAGGAGGCCACGCTGCGCCGGGTCACCCCCGCGTTCTTCGCCGCGCACCCCCTCGCCGACCTCGCGGAGCGCTCCGGCTACTGGCTGGGCCAGCAGGGCCGGATCACCGAGCCGATGCTCCTGCCGGAAGGCGGCGACCGGTACGAGCCCGTCACCTGGGACCGGGCCTTCGCGATCATCGCGGAGGAACTGACCGCCCTCGCCTCCCCCGACGAGGCCCTCTTCTACACCTCCGGCCGCACCAGCAACGAGGCCGCGTTCCTCTTCCAGCTCTTCGCCCGCGAGTTCGGCACCAACAACCTGCCCGACTGCTCCAACATGTGCCACGAGTCCTCGGGCTCCGCGCTGAACGAGACCATAGGGATCGGCAAGGGCAGCGTCTCCCTCGAAGACCTCCACCAGGCCGACCTGATCATCGTCGCCGGACAGAACCCGGGCACCAACCACCCGCGCATGCTCTCCGCCCTGGAGAAGGCCAAGTCCGCCGGCGCGAAGATCATCTCGGTGAACCCGCTGCCCGAAGCCGGCCTGGAACGCTTCAAGAACCCCCAGACCCCCCTCGGCATGCTCAAGGGCACCGCCCTCAACGACCTGTTCCTCCAGATCCGCATCGGCGGCGACCAGGCCCTCTTCCGCCTCCTCAACAAACTCGTCATCGAGGCCGAAGGCACCACCGACGAGGACTTCATCCGCGAACACACCCACGGATACGAGGAGTTCGCGGCCGCCGCCAAGGAAGCCGACTGGGCCGAGACCCTCACCGCGACCGGACTCACCCGCCCCGACATCGAAGCCGCCCTCGCCATGGTCCTCGCCTCCCGGCGGACCATCGTCTGCTGGGCCATGGGCCTCACCCAGCACAAACACGCCGTCGCCACCATCCGCGAGGTCGTCAACCTGCTCCTGCTGCGCGGCGACATCGGCCGCCCCGGCTCCGGCGTCTGCCCCGTACGCGGCCACTCCAACGTCCAGGGCGACCGCACCATGGGCATCTTCGAACGCCCCGCACCCGCCTTCCTCGACGCCCTCGACCGCGAGTTCGGCATCACCTCGCCCCGCGGCCACGGCTTCGACGTCGTCCGCTCCATCCAGGCCCTGCGCGACGGCGAGGCCAAGGTCCTCTTCGCCATGGGCGGCAACTTCGTCGGCGCCACCCCCGACACCGAGGTCACCGAGGCCGCGATCCGCCGCGCCTCCCTGACCGTGCACGTCTCCACCAAACTCAACCGCTCCCACGCGGTCACCGGCCGGCGCGCGCTGATCCTGCCCACCCTCGGCCGCACCGACAAGGACGTCCAGGCGAGCGGCAAGCAGTTCGTCACCGTCGAGGACTCCATGGGCATGGTCCACGCCTCCCGCGGCAACCTCGCCCCCGCCTCCCCGCACCTGCTCTCCGAACCCGCCATCGTGGCCCGCATGGCCCGCGCCGTCCTCGGCGCCGCCTCCGCCACCCCGTGGGAGGAGTTCGAAGCGGACTACGCCGCCGTCCGCGACCGGATCGCCCGCGTCATCCCCGGCTTCGAGGACTTCAACACCCGCATCGCCCACCCCGGCGGCTTCCGGCTCCCCCACGCCCCCCGCGACGAACGCCGCTTCCCCACCAAGACCGGCAAGGCCAACTTCACCGCCGCACCCGTCGAGTACCCGCACCTGCCGCCCGGCCGGCTGCTCCTGCAGACCCTGCGCAGCCACGACCAGTACAACACCACCATCTACGGCCTCGACGACCGCTACCGCGGCATCACCGGCGGCCGCCGCGTCGTCATGGTCAACCCCGACGACGCCGCCGAGCTCGGCCTCGCCGACGGCTCCTACACCGACCTCGTCAGCGAGTGGAAGGACGGCGTGGAACGCCGCGCCCCCGGCTTCCGCGTCGTGCACTACCCCACCGCACGCGGCTGCGCCGCCGCCTACTACCCCGAGACCAACGTGCTGGTCCCCCTCGACTCCACCGCCGACACCAGCAACACCCCCGCGAGCAAGTCCGTCGTCGTGCGCTTCGAACCGGCCTGATAGAACGAGCCACGACACAATGGTTAACGATCGTTGACGAACGGAGCCGGCCCATGGGCGAGCAGCACAGCGTGAAGTTCCCGCAGGAGGTCCTCGACGAGTACGCGGCCCTGGGCATAGACCTGCCCGCGCTGTTCTCGGCGGGCGACCTCGGCCGCCGGATGGAGATCCAGATCCTGGAGGCCTCGGCCGAGCGGGTCGTCGCCACCATGCCCGTCAAGGGCAACACCCAGCCCTACGGACTCCTCCACGGCGGAGCCTCCGCGGTACTCGCCGAGACCCTCGGGTCCGTCGGCGCGATGATGCACGGCGGCATCACCAAGGTCGCCGTCGGCGTCGACCTGAACTGCACCCACCACCGGGGCGTGCGCTCCGGCACCGTCACCGGCGTCGCCACCCCCGTCCACCGGGGCCGCTCCACCGCCACCTACGAGGTCGTGATCTCCGACGAGCAGGACCGGCGCGTATGCACCGCCCGCCTGACCTGCCTGCTCCGCGACGCCGACCCGGGCACCGCCGGGGCCTGACCCCGCCGCACGGACCCTCCCGCGGGCCCGGACCCGCCCCTCCCGGCGGCTCCGGGCCCGCGCCGCTGCCGGGAACCGGCGCCCGCCGGGGGCGGCGCGTACGGGCGCACGCGCCCCCGCGCCACGGCCCGCACCCCGCGCCCGCGCCCGGCCCGTCCGCCGGACCGTGCGCCGGATCCGGACCCGCGGATCCCGGCAACCGCCCGGAATCCGCCAGTCCGCACACAGGGGCTCCACCGCTGTTGTGTCACCGATGGTGACCGCTTACCGTCCCCTCATGGGGACCCAGCCAGCCACCGCGGCCCGGTACGGATCCGCCGCCCTCCTCGCGGCACTCACCCTGACCGGATGCACCCGTTCCGCCCCACCCGCACCACCGCCGGACACGGTCACGAGCCCGGCCCCCCGCCCCTCCTCACCCGCACAGGTCTGCACGAGCCTGGTGTCCTACTGGGCGAAGGAGACCCTCAAGGGCAGCAAGTGGTCCGGCCTGGACTGGGAGCAGAAGGGCCTGTCCAACGAGCAGTACGAGATCCACGAGGAAGCCGTCGCCGCAGGTCGCGCCGAGGAGCGAACGGCCGGACAGGACAAGGCACTTGAGCTGATCGACCGGCTCGTGGCGCAGCGCTGCGCCGAGCGGGACGGAGCCACGGGCAGCTCCGAGAACTGGCGGCCGCCGACGTGAGCCGGGTCACCGGAATCCGCGCGCGCTGTCCGGCTTCCGGGCAGGTGCCCCCGTACCGCCGAACCGCAGGTCGCGGGTTCGCGGCCGGCCGCAGCAAGATCGAACCACCCGGAGCGGACCACAGCGGATCGTCACGCTCTGTATTACCCACGCCATACGGAATCCACCCTTTCCCCCCAAGGAAAGCGACCCCCCGGATTCTTTCGGACACTCACCGCCACATTCGGCCGAATTTGATCAGAGACAGGAGCATGAGGGCCTCAAGCCCCTTAGGGGAACAGGTATTTCTCAGCATGTGGTCATTCCCCGACGTTGCTTAACGCCCGATCTGTCCACACTCCCACCACGCATTCTTGCCCTTGGCATAACAAGAGCGTCACATCCTCCTTTCCCGGCTCCCCGTGCTCGCCACCTCGGGCCTAGAGTCACGGCCAGTCACCGCGCCGCCGGGCGCGAATCAGCACGGCCGTGTACCTCCCAGTGCGGCCCGGCGACCTAACGGCACCTCGACAAGAGGGCGCCGCGCCAGGGAAAGGAAGAATCGTGCGACACCGTTCTTTGCTCGTCCTCACCACCGTGATCACCACGGGAGCACTGACCCTCACCGCTTGCGGATCGCGCGACGGAGGCTCCACCGACAACAACGCCGACGGCAAGAAGACCGTCGTCGTCATCGGCGTGGACGCACCCCTCACCGGCTCCCTCTCGGCCCTCGGCCAGGGCATCAAGAACTCCGTCGACCTCGCGGCCAAAACGGCCAACAAGAACAACGAGGTCCCGGGCATCGAGTTCAAGGTCGAGGCCCTCGACGACCAGGCCGTCCCCGCCTCCGGCCAGGCCAACGCCACCAAGCTCGTCGGCAACAAGGACGTCCTCGGCGTCGTCGGCCCCCTGAACTCCGGCGTCGCCCAGCAGATGCAGGGCGTCTTCGCCTCCGCCAACCTGGCGCAGGTCTCCCCCGCCAACACCAACCCCGCGCTCAGCCAGGGCGACAACTGGGGCAAGGGCGAGATCAAGCGCCCCTTCAAGACCTACTTCCGCACCGCCGCCACCGACGTGGTCCAGGGCAAGTTCGCCGCCCAGTACCTCTTCAAGGACGCCGGCAAGAAGAAGGTCTTCGTCGTCGACGACAAGCAGACCTACGGCGCCGGCCTCGCCGCGATCTTCTCCGACGAGTTCAAGAAGCTCGGCGGCGAGGTCGTCGGCACCGACCACGTCACCGTGAAGGAGACCGACTTCTCCTCCACCGCCGACAAGGTCAAGTCCTCCGGCGCCGACTCCGTCTACTTCGGCGGCCAGTACCCCGAGGGCGGCCTCCTCGCCGACCAGATCAAGAAGACCGGCGCCAACATCCCCACCATGGGCGGCGACGGCATCCAGGACCCCGCCTTCATCAGCGCCTCCGGTGAGGCCAACGAAGGCGACCTCTCCACCTCCATCGGCTACCCGGTCGAGAAGCTCCCCACCGCCAAGACCTTCATCGCCGACTACCAGGCAGCCGGCTACAAGGACCCCTACGCGGCCTACGGCGGCTACTCCTACGACGCCGGCTGGTCCGTCGTCCAGGCCGTCAAGGCCGTCGTCGCCGCCAACGGCGGCAAGCTCCCCACCGACGCCCGCGCCAAGGTCGTCGAGGCACTCGGCAAGGTCTCCTTCGAAGGCGTGACCGGCAAGGTCGCCTTCGACGAGAACGGCGACACCACCAACAAGCAGCTCACGGTCTACAAGGTCGAGGGCGGCAAGTGGATCGACGTCAAGAGCGACACCTTCAACCAGTAAGCCCCTAGCACCACACACCACCCGCACCACCTGAACCACCCCACCACCGCGCGAGGGCGCAAACAGCGCCCTCGCGCGGAGTCTTATCCGACACGCTCATCGGAGGCCCTGCGGTGCACGAACTGCCGCAACAGCTGGCCAACGGCCTGGCCCTCGGTGCCCTGTATGGCCTCATCGCCATCGGGTACACCATGGTCTACGGCATCGTCCAGCTCATCAACTTCGCCCACGGCGAGATATTCATGATCGGCGGCTTCGGCGCGCTCACCGCCTACGCCATCCTCCCGACCGGCACCTCCCTGCTGATCGCGATACCCGTCATGATCATCGGAGGCTCCCTCGTCTCCGTCCTCGTCGCCATGGGAGCCGAACGCTTCGCATACCGTCCCCTGCGCAGCGCACCCCGGCTCGCACCCCTCATCACCGCAATCGGCCTCTCGATCGCGCTCCAGCAGCTCGTCTGGCAGTTCTACCCGGACGCCAAGAAGGCAGTCAGCTTCCCCGAGTTCAAGGGCGAAGCCTTCAAGATCACCGACAGCCTCGCCATCCAGCGCGCTGACGCCTTCGTCCTCATCCTCGCCCCCCTCTGCATGCTCGCCCTCGGCGTCTTCGTCTCGAAGAGCCGCAGCGGCCGCGCCATGCAGGCCACCGCGCAGGACCCCGACACCGCCAAGCTGATGGGCATCAACACCGACCGCATCATCGTCATGGCCTTCGCCATCGGTGCCGCGTTCGCCGCCATCGCCGCCGTCGCCTACGGCCTCGACAAGGGCCAGATCAACTTCGAAATGGGCTTCATCCTCGGCCTCAAGGCGTTCACCGCAGCCGTCCTCGGCGGCATCGGCAACATCTACGGAGCCATGGTCGGCGGCGTCGTCCTCGGCCTCGCCGAAGCCCTCTCGATCGCCTACATCGAAGAGATCCCCGGCATGCAGCAGCTCGGCGGTGGAGCCTGGTCCAACGTCTGGGCGTTCGTACTCCTCATCGTCGTCCTCCTCGTGCGGCCCCAAGGCCTGCTCGGCGAGCGCGTCGCGGATCGGGCGTGAGAACCATGACCACCCACACCACCGAAACCTCCCCGGTCATCCCCCTGCCGGCCAACGCCGCACGCGCCCTGACCGTCCTCGGCGCCCTCATCACCATCGCCTCCGCGTTCCTCGCCTGGACCTGGACCTCCGCGTTCCCCGGTGACCTCACCGTCTACGGGTACCCGGCCAGCCTCCAGATGCTCACCATCGTCGGCGGAGCACTCACCCTGCTCCTCGCCGCCACCGGCTACGGAATCCGCGGCCTCGGATGGCTGAACCCCTCCGGCGGCAACAACCCCACGCTGATCGCGGCGTTCGGCGCCCTCGCCACCACCCTGTTCACGCTCATCGCCATCACGGTCGAGCTCGGCGGACTCGCCAACCTCGAACCCGGCGGTTACGTCGCAGCGGCCGGCGTCATCCTCGCCTTCATCGGCGCCCTGGGCCTGCCCCTCGACCGCAAGCCCGTGGAAGACCAGCCCCGCTGGAACTGGTTCCTCGCCGTCATCATCGGCGTCGGCCCCTACGCCCTCTACCGGCACATCCGCCTCGGACGCCGCGAAGGCAAGCTCCCCAAGGCCCGCACGCTTCCCGCCTGGGCCGAAATCCTGCTCATCGCGGCCACCTTCGCCATCGGCCTGTTCGTCGTCACCTACGGCATCGACACCGACGACAAGGAACCGCAGCTCTTCTTCGCCTACCTGCTGATCGTCGCCTTCGTCGCAGCCGCACTCTCCACGTCCGGTCTCGTCGAGCGCATCTCCGCGATCATCGGCAAGCACCGCCAGGTCACCCTGATCGCCACCGCGGCCGCCGCGATCGCCTTCCCCTTCATCCAGCAGAGCGGCGACACCTACACGCTCATCGCGGTCAACATCCTCATCTTCGCGACCGTCGCCCTCGGCCTCAACGTCGTCGTCGGCCTCGCCGGCCTCCTCGACCTCGGCTACGTCGCCTTCCTCGGCGTCGGCGCCTACGCCGCCGCCCTGGTCTCCGGAAGCACCGCCTCCGCCTTCGGCATCCACCTCCCCTTCTGGGCAGCGGTCATCGTCGGCGCCCTCGCCTCCCTCATCTTCGGCGTGGTCATCGGCGCACCCACCCTCCGCCTGCGCGGCGACTACCTCGCCATCGTCACCCTCGGCTTCGGAGAAATCTTCCGCATCGCCATGGGCAACCTCGACGGCACCTCCGGCCCCGACATCACCAACGGCCCCAACGGCATCCCCAACATCCCCCACCTCGAACTCTTCGGGTGGAACTTCGGGGAATCCCACACCGTCGGCGGCATCGTCCTCGGCGCCTACGCCAACTACTACTTCCTGATGCTCCTCGTCATGGCCGTAGTCGTCCTGGTCTTCGCCCGAGCCGGCAACAGCCGCATCGGCCGCGCCTGGGTCGCCATCCGCGAAGACGAAACCGCCGCCGAAGCCATGGGCATCAACGGCTTCAAGGTCAAGCTCATCGCCTTCGCCCTCGGCGCCACCCTCGCCGGCCTCGCCGGCACCGTCCAGGCACACGTCAACAGCACGGTCGTCCCCGAGAACTACGTCTTCGCCGGGCCCGTCCCGCCGAACTCCGCGTTCCTCCTCGCCGCCGTCATCCTCGGCGGCATGGGCACCATCCGCGGCCCCATCCTCGGCGCCGCACTCCTCTTCCTGATCCCGGCGAAGCTGGCCTTCCTCCAGGACTACCAGCTCCTCGCCTTCGGCATCGCCCTCATCCTGCTCATGCGCTTCCGCCCCGAAGGCCTCATCGCCAACAAGCGCGCGCAGCTCGAGTACCACGACGACACCGCTGACCAGGCCCCCACGGACCTGGCCACCGCCAAGGCGGGGGCGTGAACACCATGACCACCACAGACACCACCACCAGCACCAAGGCCACCGTCCTCGAAGCCAGCGGCGTCACCATGCGCTTCGGCGGCCTCACCGCCGTCAAGGGCGTCGACCTCAAGGTCAACGCAGGCGAGATCGTCGGCCTCATCGGCCCCAACGGCGCCGGCAAGACCACCTTCTTCAACTGCCTCACCGGCCTGTACGTCCCCACCGAGGGCAGCGTCACCTACAAGGGCACCGTCCTGCCGCCCACACCCCACAAGGTCACCGCAGCAGGCGTCGCCCGCACCTTCCAGAACATCCGGCTCTTCCACAACATGACCGTGCTGGAAAACGTCCTCGTCGGACGCCACACCCGCACCAAGGAAGGCCTCTGGTCCGCCCTCCTGCGCGGCCCCGGCTTCAAGAAGGCCGAAGCCGCCAGCGAAGCCCGCGCCATGGAACTCCTCGAGTTCATCGGCCTCCAGCACAAGGCCGGCCACCTCGCGAAGAACCTCCCCTACGGCGAACAGCGCAAGCTCGAAATCGCCCGCGCCCTCGCCAGCGACCCCGGACTCATCCTCCTGGACGAGCCCACCGCCGGCATGAACCCCCAGGAAACCCGCGCCGCCGAAGAACTCATCTTCGCCATCCGCGACATGGGCATCGCCGTCCTCGTCATCGAGCACGACATGCGCTTCATCTTCAACCTGTGCGACCGCGTCGCCTGCCTCGTCCAGGGCGAAAAGCTCATCGAAGGCACCGCCGCGGAAGTCCAGGGCGACGAACGCGTCATCGCCGCCTACCTCGGCACCCCCTTCGAAGGCGCCCCCGGCGCCGAAGAAGACGCCGCGGTCCAGGCCGCCGAAGCCCACGCCGAAGCCACGGCCACCGAAGCCGAAGCCCCCGCCGAAGCTCCTGCCGACGCGGAAACGGAAGCGGAAGCTCCCGCCGAAGCCGAAGCCGAAGCCGAAGCCCCCGCCGAAGCCGAAGCCACCCCGGAAACCCAGGCCGACGCAGACACCACCACGGACACGGACGAAGACGCGCCCCCCACCCCGGACGCGGACACGGACGGCACCACCAGCACCACCCGCACGGAGGGAGAGGCCAAGTGACCGCACTGCTCAAGGTCGAAGACCTCAAGGTCGCCTACGGCAAGATCGAAGCCGTCAAGGGAATCTCCTTCGAAGTCAACCAGGGCGAAATCGTCTGCCTCGTCGGCACCAACGGCGCCGGCAAGACCACCACCCTGCGCACCCTCTCCGGGCTCCTCAAGCCCAGCGGCGGCAACATCACCTTCGACGGCCAGCCCCTGGCCAACGTACCCGCCCACAAGATCGTCGCCATGAAGCTGGCCCACTCCCCCGAGGGACGCCACATCTTCCCCCGGCTGACGATCACCGAAAACCTCCAGCTCGGCGCCTTCCTGCGCACCGACAAGGAGGGCATCGAGAAGGACATCCAGCGCGCCTACGACCTCTTCCCCATCCTGGGAGAGCGCCGCAAGCAGGCCGCAGGCACCCTCTCCGGCGGTGAGCAGCAGATGCTCGCCATGGGCCGCGCGCTCATGTGCCAGCCGAAGCTCCTCATGCTGGACGAGCCCTCCATGGGCCTGTCCCCGCTGATGATGCAGAAGATCATGGCGACCATCGCCGAACTCAAGGCCACCGGGACCACCATCCTGCTGGTCGAGCAGAACGCCCAGGCGGCCCTGTCGCTGGCCGACCGGGCGCACGTGATGGAAATCGGCAAGATCGTGCTCTCGGGCACCGGCCAGGAACTTCTCCACAACGAGGACGTCCGCAAGGCCTACCTCGGCGAGGACTGACCCCGCCCACCAAGCCGTGAGGCCCGTCTCCCCTCGGGGGGAGACGGGCCTCACGCGCGTGTTCCGGGCGGCGATCCGCGGGGGTCAGCCCTTGGCGGCGTTCGCCTTCTTCTCCTCGGAGTCCTCGATGACCGCCTCGGCGACCTGCTGCATCGACATGCGGCGGTCCATCGACGTCTTCTGGATCCACCGGAAGGCGGCCGGCTCCGACAGCCCGTACTGGGTCTGCAGGATGCTCTTGGCGCGGTCCACCAGCTTGCGGGTCTCCAGGCGCAGCGAGAGGTCCGCGACCTCCTTCTCCAGCGCCTTCAGCTCCGCGAAGCGGGACACGGCCATCTCGATGGCCGGCACGACGTCGCTCTTGCTGAACGGCTTCACCAGGTACGCCATCGCGCCGGCGTCCCGGGCCCGCTCGACGAGGTCGCGCTGCGAGAACGCGGTGAGCATCAGCACGGGGGCGATGGACTCCTCCGCGATCTTCTCGGCGGCGGAGATCCCGTCCAGGACCGGCATCTTCACGTCCAGGATCACCAGGTCGGGGCGGTGCTCGCGGGCGAGCTCGACGGCCTTCTGGCCGTCCCCGGCCTCACCGACGACGGAGTACCCCTCCTCTTCGAGCATCTCCTTGAGGTCAAGACGGATGAGCGCCTCGTCCTCGGCGATGACGACGCGCGTCGTCAGCGGCGGAACGTGCGACTGGTCGGCGTCGGGCGTGGGCGTCGACTCGTGCTCGGCGGTCACGGGGGCTCCTTGTTGCATGCGATTCAGCTCCCCCGAGCCTACCTAGCTCCTGTATGTTTGTGACACGGAGGGTCTTCGGTATCCTTCGTTTCGAAGGGGCCCCGGTAGCCCAGCGGTAGAGGCCATGGATTCAAAACCCATTCAGCGTCGGTTCGAATCCGACCCGGGGCACTTCTCCTTCGATTTAAAGGTCGCCAAGAGGTTAGGCGATCTTCACTCGTCCTGGTGAACGAAACTTCGAATTACGGCCAAGCGGGCGAACGCCGACAAAACTCTCGCGCGTGGAGCACAATCCTTCGATTCGCGAAGAAGCTGTCGCCCTCCTCCGGAGGGGCATACCCAACCGCACGGTGGCCGAGCAATTCGGCATCCCGCGCGGAACCGTCGCCTGGTGGCGTCACGAGGACCGAAGAGTCCGGGGCGAAACCTACTCCCCGCCGACCGACTGCCCACCGTGTACCGGCCGAGACGTCCACCCGAGCGCGTACGCCTACCTTTTGGGCCTCTACCTCGGCGACGGCCACATCATCTCGAAGCCGAAGCAGCACCATCTATCGATCTTCTGCGACGCATCCTGGAGCGGCCTCGTCGATGCGGCGGAGGAAGCGATGCGCCTCGTCATGCCGCTGCCCCGCGTGAGCCGCCGCGCGAGGAAGGGCTGCATAGAGGTCAAGTCCCACACGCACCACTGGACGTGCCTGTTCCCGCAGCACGGGCCGGGGAAGAAACACGAGCGGCGGATCATCCTCGACGGGTGGCAGCAGGAGATCGTCGATGCGTACCCCTGGGAGTTCATCAAGGGGCTGATCCACTCCGACGGGTGCCGGATCACGAACTGGACCACCCGCATGGTCGGCGGGGAGCGCAAGCGGTACGAGTACCCGCGGTACTTCTTCACCAACAAGTCGGACGACATCCGTCGGCTGTGTACGGACACGCTCACCAAGGTGGGGGTCGAGTGGACGGTGCTCGCGCGGGGCAGTGACCCCTTCAACGTGTCGATCGCCCGCAAGGCGTCCGTCGCGTTGATGGACGCCCATGTGGGGCCGAAGCACTGAGCCGCGGCTACGGGAGGTCGCTGTCGCCGCCGAGGTTGTCGATCATGCGGCGCAGGACGTTGACGGCCGCCGTGTACTCGGGGGTGTCGATGCCGGCGTGCATGCGTTCGTGGACGGGGCGGGTGCGGGCCCGGGCGCGGCGGCGGCCTGCTTCGCCGGCTTCGGTGAGGGTGAGGCGGTGGTCGGGGGTTTCCGTGGTCCAGCCGCGGGTTGCGAGGTCGTCGTAGAGGGCTTCGAAGTCGAGGTGCTGGGTGTCGAAGCGGGCGAGTTTGGCGGTGAGGGTGGTGCGTGTCCAGGTGGCGGGGGTGGCGGAGAGGTGGTTGAGGATCCACCAGTGGGGCTGGGTGAGGTCTTCTTGGGCGAGGGCCTTGCGGATGCCGTTGATGATGATCGTGTTGGCCGCGCCGGTCCAGTAGCCGATGGCCTGGGCCGCGAGCTGCTCCTGGGGGTATTCCTTGAGCGTCATGGGAGGAACGTAAGACCTTGAGTTAACTTGAGGTCAAGGTGGCGCGCGGGGGTCGGCGTAGGGTGCGTACACGATTCGGCCACCACGGAATGGGGACTTCGGTGATGAGTGAGAAGGCTCGTAAGTTGTTCGACGCGCTGGATCTGGACCAGGACGGTGAGCTGACGCGGGTGGAGGTGATCAGCGCGTTGCGGTCGAAGGGGCCGACGTTGGCGGCTCGTGGGGATCTGCCGTTCTGGGGTGTGCAGGATGCGGAGGCGTCGTCGGCGTTGTTCGATGCGGCGGATGCGAATGGTGATGCGGTGTTGTCGTTCGAGGAGTTCGCGGCGGTGGTGGACCGGCGTTTCGGCTGGTGAGGCCGTGGGGCCGGCGGGGTCGTGGGGGCGGGGTGGGGTGGCGGTGGCCGCGTCGGGCCGGGAGGGTGCCCGACGCTGACCGGGGTGCGGGGTGCGGGGTGCGGGGGTGGGGGTTAGCGGACGGGGTCGCCGATGTGGTGGATGCGGACGAGGTTGGTCTTGCCGCTGACGCCGGGGGGTGAGCCGGCGGTGATGACGACGATGTCGCCGGGTACGCAGCGTCCGATGCGCAGGAGTTCTTCTTCGACCTGGGCGACCATGGCGTCGGTGGAGTCGACGTGGGGTCCGAGGAAGGTTTCGACGCCCCAGGTGAGGTTGAGCTGGGAGCGGGTGGCCTGGTCGGGGGTGAAGGCGAGGAGGGGGATGGGTGAGCGGTAGCGGGAGAGCCGGCGGACGGTGTCTCCGCTCTGGGTGAAGGCGACGAGGAACTTGGCGCCGAGGAAGTCGCCCATTTCGGCTGCGGCGCGGGCGACGGCTCCGCCTTGGGTGCGGGGTTTGTTGCGTTCGGTGAGGGGTGGGAGTCCCTTGGCGAGGATGTCTTCTTCGGCGGCTTCGACGATGCGGGACATGGTCCGCACGGTTTCGACGGGGTGTTTGCCGACGCTGGTTTCGCCGGAGAGCATGACGGCGTCGGTGCCGTCGATGACGGCGTTGGCGACGTCGGAGGCTTCGGCGCGGGTGGGGCGGGAGTTCTCGATCATCGAGTCGAGCATCTGGGTGGCGACGATGACGGGTTTGGCGTTGCGTTTGGCGAGTTTGACGGCGCGCTTTTGGACGATGGGGACTTGTTCCAGGGGCATTTCGACGCCGAGGTCGCCGCGGGCGACCATGATGCCGTCGAAGGCGGCGACGATGTCGTCGATGTTGTCGACGGCCTGGGGTTTTTCGATTTTGGCGATGACGGGGAGGCGGCGGCCTTCTTCGTCCATGATGCGGTGGACGTCTTCGATGTCGTGGCCGCTGCGGACGAAGGAGAGGGCGATGACGTCGGCGCCGGTGCGCAGGGCCCAGCGGAGGTCTTCGATGTCCTTGTCGGAGAGGGCGGGGACGGAGACGGCGACGCCGGGGAGGTTGAGTCCCTTGTGGTCGGAGACCATGCCGCCTTCGATGACGCGGGTGTGGACGCGGGGTCCGTCGATGGCGGTGACTTCGAGGGTGACGCGGCCGTCGTCGACGAGGATGCGTTCGCCGGTGGTGACGTCGGTGGCGAGTCCGTTGTAGGTGGTGCCGCAGGTGTGGCGGTCGCCGGGGTGGTCTTCGGTGGTGATGGTGAACTCGTCTCCGCGTTCAAGGAGTACGGGTCCTTCGTGGAAGCGGCCGAGGCGGATCTTCGGGCCTTGAAGGTCGGCGAGGATTCCGACGCTGCGGCCGGTTTCGTCGGAGGCTTTGCGGACGCGCTCGTAGCGCTCTTCGTGTTCGGCGTAGGTGCCGTGGCTGAGGTTGAGGCGGGCGATGTCCATTCCGGCTTCGACCAGGGCTTTGATCTGGTCGTATGAGTCGGTGGCGGGGCCCAGGGTGCAGACGATTTTCGCTCGGCGCATGGGTCGAGCGTATGCCCCTACCTGTGAGTAGGAAATTGGTTCCGGGTGTCGTCCCAACAACCTTTGGGCGAAAGCTTGTTGACATTTGTTGAATGTGCGTGGGGGTGCTCATCGGAGCACCCCCACGGTGCGTTTTGGGTGGGTTTCGCAGGGGTGCCGGGGTGGGTGTCAGAGCTGGGGCGGGGTCATGGTGAAGCGGGCGTTCACCTGTGCGTGGACGGTCTGGCGCTGGGGTTCGAGGTCGAGGGGCGGGGCGGTGTCGTCTTCGGTGGCGGTGGCGAAGGCCATGGTGCGCATGCCGCTGCCGCCGGGGCGGGCGAAGGGGGTTTCGTTCTCGGCGCCGAGGTCGGCGAGTTCGACGAGGGCGGCGAGGTCGGTGCCGAGGGCGTGGGCGTATTCGCGGGCGCGTTGGACGGCTTCGAGTACGGCTTGGCGGCGGGCTTCGCCGTGGGCGGGTGAGGTGGGGCGCAGGGCCCACCAGGGGCCGTCGACGCGGGTGAGTTCGAGGTCGGCGAGGCGGGTGGTGAGTTCGCCGAGGGTGGTGAAGTCGTTGAGTTCGGCGGTGATGTTGACGCGGCCGTGGTAGGCGCGGACGCGTTCGCCGCGGCCGTGGCGGGTGAGTTCGGGGGTGATGGAGAAGGCGCCGGTTTCGAGTTTTTCGACGGGTTCGCCGTAGCTCTTGATGAGTTCGAGGACGGTGTTGTTGCGTCGGGTGAGGTCTTCGAGTGCGGTGCGGCGGTCGGTGCCGCGGGCGTTGACGGTGATGGTGATGCGGGCGATTTCGGGTTCGACTTCGAGGGTGGCTTCGCCGCGGACGGCTACGCGGGGTACTTCGGGGGTTCCGTAGGGCTGGTGTGCGGTGTCCTGGGTCATGGTTTCACTGTCGCACCGTGGTTGGTGGGGGTGTGTGGTCATCGGATCGAAACCTGGTGGGGGTGTTGCGTCTTGTTACCCGTGGGTCAGAATCTACGCGCGTTGTTCAGGGCCTCACGAGGGAGATGGCATGACGTTCGACCGTAGGAAGTTCATGGGGGCTTCGGCCGCGACGGGTGCGGCCGTGGCGTTGGCGGGTGCCGCGGGCACGCCGGCCGCCGCCGCGCAGCAGGAGCAGGAGGGGGCGCGGGGGCGAGAGCCGCGGACGTACGCGTTCACGGTGATGGGGACGACGGATCTGCACGGGAACGTCTTCAACTGGGACTACTTCACGGACAAGGAGTTCGACGACAAGGCGCACAACGACGTGGGTCTGGCGAAGATCTCGACGTTGGTGGAGCGGGTGCGGGCGGAGAAGGGGCGGCGGAACACGCTGCTGATCGACGCGGGTGACACGATCCAGGGGACGCAGCTGTCGTACTACTACGCGAAGGTGGATCCGATCACGGCGCGGCGTGGTCCGGTGCATCCGATGGCGCGGGCGATGAACGCGATCGGTTATGACGCGGCGGCGCTGGGGAACCACGAGTTCAATTACGGGATTCCGGTGTTGCGGAAGTTCGAGGAGCAGTGTGATTTTCCGCTGCTGGGGGCGAACGCGCTGGATGCGAAGACGTTGCGGCCGGCGTTCGCGCCGTACAGCATGCACCGGTTGCGGACGCCGTGCGGGCGGGACGTGAAGGTGGCGGTGCTGGGGTTGACGAATCCGGGGATCGCGATCTGGGACAAGGCGAACGTGCAGGGGAAGATGACGTTCCCGGGTCTGGAGGAGCAGGCGGCGAAGTACGTGCCGCGGCTGCGGTCGATGGGTGCGGACGTGGTGATCGTGTCGGCGCATTCGGGGTCGAGCGGTACGTCTTCGTACGGTGATCAGTTGCCGTACGTGGAGAACGCGGCGGCTCTGGTGGCGGAGCAGGTGGCGGGGATCGACGCGATCCTGGTGGGTCACGCGCACACGGAGATCCCGGAGTACCGGGTGCGGAACGGGGCGACGGGCAAGGACGTGGTGCTGTCGGAGCCGTTGAAGTGGGGGCAGCGGTTGACGTTGTTCGACTTCGAGCTGGTGTGGGAGCGGGGTCGCTGGTCGGTGTCGAAGGTGGCGGCTCAGGTGCTGAATTCGAACACGGTGGCGGAGGACCGGAAGATCACGCGGTTGTTGTCGGACGAGCACCGGAAGGTGGTGGCGTACGTCAACCAGGTGATCGGTACGTCGACGCAGGCGATGTCGTCGGCGGAGGGTCCGGTGAAGGACGTGCCGGTCATCGATCTGATCAACCACGTGCAGGCGGAGACGGTGAAGGGGGCGTTGGCCGGTACGGAGTGGGCGGCGCTGCCGGTGTTGTCGCAGGCGTCGTGTTTCTCGCGGACGGCGGCGATACCGGCGGGTCAGGTGACGATCCGGGACGCGGCGGGGCTGTATCCGTTCGAGAACACGCTGGAGGCGCGGCTGCTGACGGGTGCGCAGGTGAAGGACTACCTGGAGTATTCGGCGCGGTACTACGTGCGGACGGCGCCGGGTGCGCCGGTGGATCCGGCGGCGTTGACGAACGCGGAGGGGATTCCGGACTACAACTACGACGCGGTGTACGGGCTGACGTACGACGTGGACGTGGCGCAGCCGGTGGGGTCGCGGATCGTGGGGTTGTCGTTCGAGGGCCGGGCGGTGGATCCGGGGGCGCGGTTCGTGTTGGCGGTGAACAACTACCGGGCCTCGGGTGGGGGGAATTTCCCGCATGTACCGCAGGCCAGGCAGTTGTGGGCGGATTCGGACGAGATCCGCAACACGATCGTGCAGTGGGTGAAGGCGAAGGGGACGGTGGATCCCGCGGGGTTCGCTTCGGTGGGGTGGCGGCTGACGCGGGCGGGTGTGCCGGTGTTCTAGGGGTGCTGCCCGGCGGTCGCCGTGTGGGGGCCGCCGTTCGGGCCGGCTAGGGGTGTTCGACCAGCGGGAGCAGTTCGCCTGTGGGGTGGGGGCGGGTGTGCTCCCGCTGTTCGAGGCCGAAGGTGGTGAAGGCGGTGCGGTGGGGCTGGGGGTAGGGCTCTTTGTCGGTGAGGGTGTTGAGGATGGCGGCGCTGCGCCAGGCGGCGAGGCCGAGGTCGGGGGCGCCGACGCCGTGGGTGTGGCGTTCGCCGTTCTGGACGTAGACGCTGCCGGTGACGGAGGGGTCGAGGATCATCCGGTGGCGGTCGTCGATGCGGGGGCGGCCGGAGGAGTCCTTGCGGAGGTAGGGGTCGAGGCCGGCGAGGAGGCTGGTGAGGGGGCGTTCGCGGTAGCCGGTGGCGAGGACGACGGCGTCGGTGGTGAGGCGGGTGCGGGTGCCCTGCTGGGTGTGTTCGAGGTGGAGCTCGATCTTGGTGGTGGCGACGCGGCCGGCGGTGCGGACGGTGACGCCGGGGGTGAGGACGGTGTCGGGCCAGCCGCCGTGGAGGGTGCGGCGGTAGAGCTCTTCGTGGATGGCGGCGATGGTGGCGGCGTCGATGCCCTTGTGGAGTTGCCATTGGGCGGGGACGAGCTGGTCGCGGACGGGTTCGGGGAGGGCGTGGAAGTAGCGGGTGTAGTCGGGGGTGAAGTGTTCGAGGCCGAGCTTGGAGTACTCCATGGGGGCGAAGGCGGGGGTGCGGGCGAGCCAGGTGAGGCCTTCGTGGCCGGTGGGGCGGCTGCGGAGGAGGTCGAGGAAGACTTCGGCTCCGGACTGGCCTGATCCGATGACGGTGACGTGGTCGGCGCCGAGGATGCGCTGCCGGTTGTCGAGGTAGTCGGCGGAGTGGATGACGGGGACGGTGGGGGCGTCGGCGAGGGGGCGCAGGGGTTCGGGTACGTAGGGGGCGGTGCCGATGCCGAGGGCGAGGTTGCGGGTGTAGGTGCGGCCGAGGGCTTCGGCTTCGCCGTCGGGGTCGAGTTGGGTGTAGTCGACTTCGAAGAGGTCGCGTTCGGGGTTCCAGCGGACGGCGTCGACCTGGTGGCCGAAGTGGAGTCCGGGGAGGCGGCCGGCGACCCAGCGGCAGTAGGCGTCGTATTCGGCGCGCTGGATGTGGAACTGCTCGGCGAAGTAGAAGGGGAAGAGGCGCTCTTTGTGCTTGAGGTAGTTGAGGAAGGTCCAGGGGCTGGTGGGGTCGGCGAGGGTGACGAGGTCGGCGAGGAAGGGGACTTGGAGGGTGGCTCCGTCGATGAGGAGTCCGGGGTGCCAGCGGAAGTCGCGGCGTTGGTCGTAGAAGGCGGTGGCGAGGGGGCCGATGCCTTGTTGGGGGAGGCCGTGGGCGAGGGCGGCGAGGGAGAGGTTGAAGGGGCCGATCCCGATTCCGACGAGGTCGTGGGGTGCGTCGAGTTGGGCGGTCATCGGTGGGTTCTGCCTTCCAGGAGGGTGACGAGGGTGTCCAGGTCCCGCGCGGTGGTGTGGGGGTTGAGGAGGGTGGCTTTGAGCCAGAGGCGGCCGTCGGTGGTGGTGCGGCCGAGGACGGCGGTGCCGTCGTGGAGGAGGGTGCGGCGCAGGGTGGCGAGGTGGTCGTCGTCCGTGGGGGTGGGCCGGAAGAGGACGGTGGTGATGGTGGGGGGTGCGTGGAGTTCGAAGCGGGGGTGTGCGTCGAGGAGTTCGGCGAGCCGGTGGGCTGCGGTGCAGGTGAGGTCGATGAGGTGGGCGAGGCCGTCGCGGCCGAGTGAGCGCAGGGTGGCGGCGATTTTGAAGGCGTCGGGGCGGCGGGTGGTGCGCAGGGAGCGGCCGAGGAGGTCGGGGAGGCCGGCTTCGGTGTCGTCGGTGGCGTTGAGGTAGTCGGCCTGGTGGGCGAGGGGGGTGAGGAGGTCCCGGTCGGGGACGAGGAGGAGGCCTGCGGCGACGGGTTGCCAGCCGAGTTTGTGCAGGTCGACGGTGAGGGAGTGGGCGCGGTGGAGTCCGGTGACCTTGTGGCGGTGGCGGGGGCTGAGGGCGAGGGGTCCGCCGTAGGCGGCGTCGATGTGGAGTTCGGCGCCGTGGTGGTGGCAGAGGTCGGCGATGGGGCCGAGGGGGTCGATGAGTCCGGCGTCGGTGGTGCCGGCGGTGGCGGTGACGAGTACGGGGCCGGGGGTGTGGGTGAGGGCTTCGGCGAGGGTGGCGGGGTCGAGCACGCCGGTGGGGGTGGGGAGGGTGGTGGCGGGGGGTAGTCCGAGGAGCCAGGCGGCGCGGGGGATGGAGTGGTGGGCGTTGGCGCCGTGGAGGACGGTGAGGTGGGGGCCGTGGCGTTCGCGGGCGAGGAGGAGGGCGAGTTGGTTGGCTTCGGTGCCGCCGGTGGTGAGGAGGGCGTCGGGGTGGGGGGTGTCGTAGAACGTGGTGGCGAGGGTGTGGGTGAGGCGGGCTTCGATGGCGGAGGCGGCGGGGGCCTGGTCCCAGGAGTCGAGGGAGGGGTTGAGGGCGCTGGCGGCGAGGTCGGCGGCGGCCGCGACGGCGAGGGGTGGGCAGTGCAGGTGGGCGGCGCACAGGGGGTGGGCGGGGTCGGCGGCGCCGGCGGCGAGGGTGTGGACGAGGGTGCGGAGTGCTTCGTGGTCGCCGGTTCCGTGGGTGGGGAACATGTCGCCGAGTGCGGTGTGGACGCGGGCGGTGACGGTTGCGGGGCCGCCGGCGGGGAGGGGGCCGTCGCGTTCGGCGGTTCCGGTGCGGAGGGCGTCGAGGACGGTGTCGATGAGGGGCCGCAGGGCTTCGGCTCCGCCGTGGCCGCCGGCGAGTGGGGGCGGCGGGGGCGGGGTGCGGGGCGGCTCGGTCATCCGGGGTCCTTCGCGGAGGCTGGGCGGGGACAGCCTGGTCCCCGCCCAGCTCAACGATCAGACCCGAATGGGGTAACCGCCGGGGTTTGTCCGCCTCTCCGGTGTCGGCCAGGCGTTCGAGGGGGGCCGTCGGGGCCGGGCGGGAGGGGCTGGGCCCGGGCGGGCAGGCCAGGCCGCACAGGCCGGGCCCCGCAGGCCGGGCCGCACAGACCGGGCCACGCAGGCCAGGCCGCATAGACCGGGCATGGTGGACCCGGACCAGGGGGCAGCCCTTGGCGGGCCGGGCCGGGCGGCCACCTGGGCGGGCCCCGGACCGGCCCGCGAGGGGCTGGCCCGCGGGACCGCGCCGGACGGGCCCGGCCAGGTGGGACCGGAACGACCGGGCCCGGGACGCGCCGGCCTTGCCGCGCGGGGCGATTGCCGGGGCCACCGAGCGGCCCCGGGTCTTGCGGGCGGCCCGCTTGGAGCGACCCGTGTCATGCCGGACCCGGTGGCCCCGACCCGGATGGACGCGGGGCTGCTTGAGACCGGGCCCGGCGGGGCCGAGCCGAGCCGGACTCCGGGGCCTCCCGGGCCCGGAGGGCCAGGAGGGCCAGGCAGGCCGGCGGCCCAGGCGGTCGGGGGCGACCGAGCGGACCGAGCAGGCCTGGCCGGACGGGCCGACCGGGGCGACCAGGGGCTACCGGACCAAGCGGACCGCACCGCCGGGCCGGACCAGGCCGAACCAAGCGCACTGGACGGGCCGTCCGCGCCGTCCGCGCCGTCCGCGGCGACCGGGGCGACCGGGGCGACCGGGGCGACCGGGGCTAGATGACCAGAGCGACCGGACCAATCGGGCCGCACCGCCGGCCGGGCCGAACCGAGAGGACCGCGCCGGGCCGCACCGGGCCGCGTTCACCGCACCGGGCCGGTCCGCACCGGGCCGGACCGCACCGGACCGCACCGGACCGCACCGGACCGCGCCGGGCCGGACCGCGCCGGACCGCACCGGGCCGGGCCGCACCGGGCCGCACCGGGCCGTCGGGCCGGGCCGGACCGGGCCGGAAGGACCGGGCCGCACCGCCGGGCCGGGCGGCCGGGCGGGCGGGCTGGGGGGTTAGGGGGTGGGGGTGCGGATTTGGAGGGCTCGGGCGAGGTCGTCGAGTTGGTCGACGAGCTTGCGGCGGAGGAGGGGGATGAGGTCGGGGTCGTCGAGGGTGGCGCGGCCGGTGCGGAGGTTGGCTTCGTCGATGGCGTGGGCGGGGAAGGCCCAGCGGCCGGCGGCTTCGGCGATGGCGGGGCCGCGGCGGGCTCCGAGGGCGACGGCTTCGGGGTAGTAGCGGGGTACGTAGTCCTGGACGAGGTGGGCCTGTTCGGGCTGCCAGAAGCCCTGGGCGGTGGCGGTGAAGAGGTAGTTGGAGAGGGTGTCGTCGTGGAAGAGGCGCTGCCAGGCGGCGGCTTTGGCCTCGGCGGTGGGCAGGGCGGCGCGGCAGCGGGCGGCGCCCTGCTGTCCGGTGGCGCTGGGGTCGGCTTCGAGGGCGGCGTCGATGGTGTCCTCGTCGAGGGCGCCGAGTACGGCGAGGCGGGCGAGGATGCGCCAGCGCAGTTCGGGGTCGAGTTCGGGGCCGCCGTTGACGGTGCCGTCGGCGAGCCAGGCCGCGAGGGTGTCGGGGTGGGTGGCGCTGTCGATGAGGACGCGGACGGCGGCGAGGCGCAGGCCGGGGTCGGTGCCGTCCTCGGTGCGGCGCAGGAGGTCGCGGGTGAGGGAGGTGATGAGGGTGAGGGCGGCGGCGCGTTCGGTGGGGGCGAGGTAGCGGTCGGCGATGTGGTGGCGGGCGAAGCCGAGGACGCCCTGGACGACGGCGAGGTCGGTTTCCTCGGGGAGGTGGGCGTCGGCGGTGGTGAGGTAGGCGCCGGGTTCGAGTTCGCCGTCGCGGACCATGTCGCGCAGGGAGCCCCAGACGACGGCGCGGGTGAGGGGGTCGGGGATGCGGGAGAGGGAGCGCAGGGCGGTTTCGAGGGAGAGTTCGTCGAGGCGGATCTTGGCGTAGCCGAGGTCTCCGTCGTTGAGGACGAGGAGGTCGGGGCGGCGGCCGCTGCCGGAGAGGATCTCGTCGGTGGGGACGTCGATGCCGAGGAGTTCGCCGCGTTCGAGGAGGCCGTCGGGGGCGAGGGCGTAGGTGCCGGCGGTGATGTGGTGGGGGCGGCTGCCGGTGCGGTCGACGGTGAGGGTCCAGCCTCCGGGGCTTTCCTCGATGCGGGGGGTGAGGGTGTCGACGCCGGTGGTGCGCAGCCATGCCCGGGCCCAGGTGTGGACGTCGCGGTCGGTGTGGGCGGCGAGGGAGTCGACGAAGTCGGCGAGGGAGGCGTTGGCGAACTTGTGGCGGGCGAAGTGGGTGTTGATGCCGGCGAGGAAGTCCTTCTCGCCGAGCCAGGCGACGAGCTGGCGCAGGGCGGAGGCGCCCTTGGCGTAGGAGATGCCGTCGAAGTTGAGGAGGGCGGAGGCGGTGTCGGGGACGTCGTCGGGGGCGGGGGCGACGGGGTGGGTGGAGGGGCGCTGGTCGGCGTCGTAGCCCCAGGGCTTGCGTTCCATGCCGAATTCGGTCCAGGTGCCGGTGAAGCGGGTGGCTTCGGTGAGGGTCTGGTAGCCCATGTATTCGGCGAAGGATTCGTTGAGCCAGATGTCGTCGAACCAGGTGAGGGTGACGAGGTCGCCGAACCACATGTGGGCCATTTCGTGGGCGATGACCATGGCGCGGCGCTGGCGTTCGGTGTCGGTGACGGCGGAGCGGAAGACGAACTCGTCGCGGAAGGTGACGAGGCCGGGGTTCTCCATGGCGCCGGCGTTGAATTCGGGGACGAAGGCCTGGTCGTAGGAGTCGAAGGGGTAGGGCTCGGCGAACTTCTCGTGGTAGCGGTCGTAGCAGTCGGTGGTGACGGAGAGGATTTCTGCGGCGTCGGCGTCGAGGTGGGGGGCGAGGGACTTGCGGCAGTGGATGCCGAAGGGGAGTCCGGCGTGTTCGGTGGTGATGCTGTGCCAGGGGCCGGCGGCGACGGCGGCGAGGTAGGTGGAGATGACGGGGGTGGGGGCGGACGTCCAGGTGGCGGTGTCGTCTTCGCGGTGGCCGGTGCGGGTGGTGATGCCGTTGGCGAGGACAGTCCAGTGGGCGGGGGCGGTGACGGTGAACTCGAAGACGGCCTTGAGGTCGGGCTGGTCGAAGGCCGGGAAGACGCGCTGGACGTCGTCGAGGAACATCTGGGAGTAGACGTACGTCTCGCCGTCCGCGGGGTCGGTGAAGCGGTGGAGGCCTTCGCCGGTGCGGGAGTAGCGCATGCGGGTGTCGGCGCGCAGCTCGTGGGGGCCGGTGGTGAGGCCGGTGAGGGGGAGGCGGTTGCCGGTGAGGGTGGCGGGGTCGAGGGGGCGGCCGTCGAGCGTGGCGGAGCGCAGTTCGTCCGGTTTCAGTTCCACGAAGGTGTCTCCGGCGGCGCGTGCGCTGAAGCGGATGACGGTGGTGGAGTCGAAGGTGTCGTCGCCGGTGGTGAGGTCGAGGGTGACGGCGTAGTGGTGGACGTCGAGGAGCTCGGCTCGGAGCTGCGCTTCGTTGCGCGTCAGTGCGGACATGAGGTCATGCTGCCTGACGGGCGGGCCGTGCCCCAGGGGGTGTCGGCGGGGTGGCGCCGGTGTTCCCGCGGGGGGTGGCCGGCGCCGGTCCGGGGGGTGGTTATTCTTCGCCGGCCGCGATGGTCTCGTGGTGGCGGATGACCTCGGCGATGATGAAGTTGAGGAGCTTCTCGGCGAAGGCCGGGTCGAGCTTGGCGTTCTCGGCGAGCTGGCGGAGCCGGGCGATCTGGCTGGCTTCGCGGCCGGGGTCGGCGGGGGGCAGCTGGTGGCGGGCCTTGAGGTGGCCGACCTGCTGGGTGCATTTGAAGCGCTCGGCGAGCATGTGGACCACGGCCGCGTCGATGTTGTCGATGCTGTCGCGCAGGCGGGACAGTTCCGCGGCGACGGACTCGTCGATATCGCTGTTGTTCATGGTTCCCGAGAATACGTGGCGTGCGGGAGGGGTTTTCGGGGGTGGCCGGTCCGTGAGACGGGGGCGGGCGGGGCGGGGTCACAGGCGCAGGGTGGCGGTGACGAGCCAGCCTCCTTCGGGGGCGGGGCCGGCGGTGAGGGTGCCGCCGAGGGCTTCGGCGCGTTCGGCCATTCCGGCGAGGCCGTAGCCGCCGCCGCGGGCCTTTTCGGAGAGGCGGGCGGGGTGGCCGCCGTCGTCGGCGATGCGGATTTCGAGGCCTTCGGGGACGGTGCGCAGGCTGATGCGGACGGCGGTGGCGGTGGCGGCGTGTTTGCCGATGTTGGTGAGGGCTTCGAGGACGATGCGGTGGGCGGTGGCGGCGACGTCGCCGGGGAGGCGGGTGTCGAGGCCTTCTTCGATGTGGAGGGCGACGGGCGGGCCGGTGACGGTGAAGCGTTCGGTGAGCTCGCGGAGGTCGGCGAGGCCGGCGACGGGGGTGGTGGCGGGGGCGGGTGTGCGGTCGTCGTCGTTGTCGCGGAGGATCTTGACGAGGCGGCGCATGGAGCCGAGGGCTTCGTCGCCGGCGGTTTCGATGCGGCCGAAGATTTCGGCGGCGCGTTCGGCGGAGACCTGGGTGAAGCGGGCGGCGCGGGCCTCGACGACGATGCCGGTGACGTGGTGGGCGACGAGGTCGTGGAGCTCGCGGGCGAGTTCGAGGCGTTCGGCGGTGCGGACGGCGCGGAGTTCGCGGACGCGTTGGACGGACTGGAGGCGCAGGAGGAGGGAGTAGGCGGCGACGACGACGGCGAGGACGGAAAAGAGCAGGGTGAAGCGGCCGGGGTCGGTGTCGCGGACGGGTGCGGCCATGCAGCCGAGGCCGAGGAGGGGGCCGAGGGTGGCGGCGGTGCGGGCGGGGGCGCGCAGGAGGACCTGGGAGAGGAGGACGAGCAGGGCGATGGCTTCGCCGCCGCCCCAGACGACGAGGGGGTGGTTGCCGAAGACGAGGAGGAGGAGGGTGACGGTCCAGGTGGTGGCGGCCGCGAACCAGGCGCGGGTCAGGAGGGGGATGCGGGGCCAGGGTGCGGCGCTGAGGCAGACGAGGATGCCGGAGACCCAGACGGCGGCGTGGGGGAGGCTGGGCTGGCGGGCGAGGACGACGCCCTCGAAGGTGACGAGGGCGAGGAGCAGCATGGAGAGGAAAAGCCGGATCCAGTCGGCGGCGTGCGGGTGACGCCGCGCCCAGCTCGCGAGCGGACTCACCGTGGGCCTCCGGCGGGCGGGGTGTGACGTACGCGGTTCGCGGCCGGCGAGGACCACGTACGGATCCCCGACGGGGGCGGCTCGGGCCGTACGCCGCCTCCCTGCGGCGGCGCGGGCGACGCGGCGGCGCCGCGCGGCGCGGGACGTAGCGGAGCTCCCGGGGGCGGGGGTGGTGCCGACGGCGGTGCGGGCCGGGCGGCGGGCACGGGCGGCGCGGAAAGCGCGGGGGCTTTCGGCCGGGGTGGCACGGCGGCTTCCGGGCGCGGCGGGGCGGGCCGGGCGGCAAATGCGGGCGGCGCGGGGGCTTCCGACGGCAGGGGCGGCGCGAGGCGCACCGCGGCCCCGGGCGGCGTGGGACGTACGGCGCCTCCCTGCGGCGGGAACAGCGAGGACGGTCCCGGGTGCGGCGGGGCGGGCTGGGCGGCGGGGCCGGGCTGCGGGGAGAGCGCAGAGGCTTCCGGTGGGGGTGGTGCCGCGGGGCATGGCGGCGGCGCGGGCCGGGCGGCGGGCACGGGCGGCGCGGAAAGCGCGGGGGCTCCCGGCCAGGGCGGCACGACGGCTTCAGCCCGCGGCGGCGGCGCGGGATGCAGCGCGGCCCAGGGCGGCGCGGGACGCACGGCGCCTTCCTGCGGCGGGAACAGCGAGGACGGTCCCGGCGGCGGCGCGGGCCGGGCTGCGGGCTCGGGCGGCGCGGAAAGCGCGGGGGCTCCCGGCCAGGGCGGCACGACGGCTTCCGCCCGCGGCGGCGGCGCGGGATGCACCGCGGCCCCGGGCGGCGCGGGACGTACGGCGCCTTCCTGCGGCGGGAACGGCGAGGACGGTCCCGGCGGCGGCGCGGGCCGGGCGGCGGGGGCGGGCTGAGGGGAGGGCGCGGAGGCTTTCGGCCGGGGTGGCGCGAGGGCTTCCGACGGCAGGCTCGGCTGGGCGGGCTGGGTGGTGGGGGTGGGTTGTGGGGAGGGTGTGGGGGATTTCGGTGGGGGTGCGGGGCGTGCCGGGGCCGGGGGTGGTGTGGGGGGTCGGCGCGGGGGCGGGCCGGGGTGGGGGTGGGTCACGCCGTGGTGGCGGCCAGGCCGCTTTCCCAGGCCCAGGCGGCGATCTCGACGCGGTTGCGGGCGTCGAGTTTGGCCTGGACGTTGGCCAGGTGGGTTTTGACGGTGGACAGCGATACGTACAGTTCGGCGGCGATCTCGGCGTTGGTCATCCCGCGGGCGAGGCAGCGTACGACGTCCCGTTCGCGTTCCGTGAGGGGCTCGGCGGGGCGGCGGGCGGCCTGGGCGGCGGGGATGCGGGGGGCCATTTCGCGCAGCAGTCGTACGGTGATGGCGGGTGAGACGAGGGAGTCGCCGACGGCCGCCGCCCGTACCGCTTCAACCAGCATGGCCGGGCTCGCGTCCTTCAGGAGGAAGCCGGAGGCTCCGCCGTGGAGCGCCGCGTGGACGTACTCGTCGAGGTCGAAGGTGGTGACGATGACGATGCGCGGTTTGTCCTGGCCGGCGAGGCGGCGGGTGACTTCGAGTCCGTCGAGGCG
This sequence comes from Streptomyces sp. NPDC006512, assembly GCF_040611935.1. Classification (NCBI taxonomy): domain Bacteria; kingdom Bacillati; phylum Actinomycetota; class Actinomycetes; order Kitasatosporales; family Streptomycetaceae; genus Streptomyces; species Streptomyces sp. NPDC006512. Next base: position 55,957 of record NZ_JBEXPG010000048.1, read on the forward strand.
GGGCATGCGGATGTCGAGGAGGAGGACGTCGGGCTGGTGCGCGGCGACGGCGGCCAGTGCGGCTTCGCCGTCGACGACGTCGGCGACGACCTCGATGTCGGGCATGCTTTCGAGGATCATGCGGAAGCCGGTTCTGACCATTTCCTGGTCGTCCGCGATGACCACTCTGATCGCCATGCGCTGCCTGCCCCACTGTCGCCCGCTGCCGCCGATGGACTCTTCCCATCGGACCGGTGCGGGCGCCGGTCCGCAACCGCACAGCGGGCCGCCGGGAGGGTGCCGCGGGGCCGGGACAGCGGTGTTCCAGCCTCGCGGTACGTCTCTCGACGGTAGGTGCGTTCGGGGCGGGGCGCTTCGTCCTTCCGGCCGGTTCGTGGCCGGCCGGAAGGACGACGGGGTGCCGTGCGGGGTGCCGTGCGGGGTGCCTCGGGCGGTGCTGGTGCCACGAGCCGTGCCACGAGCCGTGCCGCCAGCCGTGCCGCGGGGCGTGCCGCGGGCCGTGCCGCTAGAGGGTCGCCGCGGCGTTCTTGATCTGGTTGGCGAAGGTGGAGACCTCCGTGTACACCCCGGGGTAGTCGGGGCGGGCGCAGCCCTGGCCCCAGCTGACGATGCCGACCTGGATCCAGGCGTTGGCGTTGTCGCGGCGGAACATGGGGCCGCCGGAGTCACCCTGACAGGTGTCGACGCCGCCCTGGGCGAAGCCGGCGCAGATCTCCTCGCCGGGGACGATGTCGCCGCCGTAGGAGCTCTGGCAGGAGGCGTCGGAGACGAAGGGGACGGTGGCCTTCATCAGGTAGCGCTGCTGACCGCCGCCCTCGCGGGTGGCGCCCCAGCCGGCGACGGTGAAGGTGCCGTTGTCGTAGGCCTTCGTCTCGGCGATCTTCAGGGTGGGCAGGTTGATGGGCTTGGCGAGCTTGATCAGGGCCCAGTCCTTGCCCGTGCCGTTGTAGCCGGGGGCCTGGAGGACCTTGGTGGACTTGACCTTGATGGCGCTGGAGCTGTTGAGGTCGACGACGCCGGCGGTGGCGGTGATGGAGGTGTTGTTGCCGGAGCCGTTCACGCAGTGGGCGGCGGTGAGGACGATCTGCTGGGTGTAGAGGGCTCCGCCGCAGCCCATGGAGAGGCGGACCATGAAGGGGAACTCGCCCTGCGCGGCGCGGGTTCCGCCGACGACGGGGGCCTGGGCGGCGCCGGCGCTGGCGGGCTGGAGGCTGGCGGCCGCGAGGGCGACGGCGCCGACGGCGAGGGTGCGCTTGAGGAATCTGGCAAGGGTGGCCATGGTCGACACGCTGCCTTTCGTGGGGGGTTGGGCCGTGCGCGTCATCGGGTGAATGACGGGTCCATGACACATCCGAACGCCGGATCCCATCAAGAACGCGTTTTCGGACAACTTCCGGCCGGGGAGGCGGCGTGACGCAGAACGGCAGGCACAACAGCCCCGTCGAGCACGGATTTCCGCACCTGGAGACCGTCCGCGCCTCGCTCACGGCCCTGTTCCGCCGCCTGTCCCCTGCGGGCGTCCGGGCCTACGCCACGAGCGTCACCCCGGCCGACGCGGCGTTCGGCGACGCCGATGACCTGCACCTCGGCGCCCACCGGGTGGCCTCCGCGATGGTGCGCGCCCTCCGGCTGCCGGACGCGCGCGTGGTGGTCGCGTTCCGGCCGATGCGGGACGCGGCGTCGGTGGAGCTGACGGCGGGTCCGGAGTACTTCGTCGAGGTGAACGACCGCTTCCGCGGGCACCGGCGGGATCTGGCCGCCGCGCTGGCCCACGAGGTCACCCACGTCCTGCTGCACCGCCTGGACCTGCGGATGCCCACCACGGCGGAGGACGAGATCCTCACCGACACGGCCGCCGCCTACCTCGGGGCCGGCTGGCTGCTCCTCGACGCCTACCGGGAGGACGCGCTGAGCCACCAGAAGCTCGGCTACCTCACCCCCGAGGAGTTCGGCTACGTCCTGGCCAAGCGGGCCCTCCACTTCGGGGAGGACCCCTCCCCCTGGTTCAGCAGCCCGCAGGCCTACGAGGCGTACGCGCGCGGCCGCGCCCTGGCCGTCCGGGACCTCGGCCGGGCGCCCCTGGCGGCCGCGGGCCCGCTGGAGCGGCTGCGCTACGCGCGGGCCCGCCGCGAGGGGAGCGGCCCGCCGCGCGGGGCGGCGTACCGCTTCGAACGGTGCGCGGGAGAGCGGCGGGTGAGCTTCCCCTGCCCGGTGTGCGCGCAGCGGCTGCGGGTCGCGGTGCGGGGGCCGTCGAGGGTGCGGTGCGGGGTCTGCCGCACGGTGCTGGATTGCGACACGTAGGCCGTCCTCCCGTCCCCGCGCGAGGGGGATTCACCGGGCGGCTACGAAAAGTTTCCTACCGACCGGTAGACAAGGGGTCCGCGCTCATCGAGCCTGGTCGCGTACATGCCAATCCTGTGACCGAGGAGCGCCCCCACATGCGCAGCACCCGCCGCACCTTCCCCACCCGTACGGTCCTTTCCCGCCACGGCGCCGCCGCCGGCGCGGCCGTCGCGGGCGTCGTCCTGGCCCTCCTGCCCGCCGCCTCCGCCGGGGCGGCCCCGGCCCCCGCGCCGCGGCCCGCCACCGCGCCGGCCGCCGTCACCGCCTCCGCGCCCGGGGGCAACGCGGCGATCCTCGGCATCGACTACGCCACCTGGCAGCGCGACGTCGCCGCCGTCATCGACGCGGCCCGTCCCGCGATCGAGCAGCGCATCGCCGCCTCCCCGGCCGGGGAGAAGCCGGCGATCGTCCTCGACATCGACAACTCCTCGCTGGAGACGGACTTCCACTGGTTCTGGACCTTCCCGACACCGGCGATCGGCAAGGTCCGCGAGCTGACCCGGTACGCGCACGACCGGGGCGTCGCTATCTTCTTCGTCACCGCCCGCCCGGGGATCATCTACTCCCTGACCGAGCACAACCTCAAGGCGGTCGGCTACCCCGTCTCGGGCCTCTACGTCCGTGACCTGCCCGACCTGTTCGGCGAGGTGAGCGCCTACAAGACCGGCAAGCGCGCCGAGATCGAGGCCCGCGGCTACACGATCATCGCGAACATCGGGAACAAGCAGAGCGACCTGGTCGGCGGCCACGCCGAACGCACCGTCAAGCTCCCGGACTACGACGGCAAGCTGTCCTGACCGACGGCGCGCGCGGGGTGCCGGCGGCCGTCAGGCGCCGCCGCCCCCGCCGCAGCCGCCTCCCCCACCGCCACCGCCACAGGAACCGCCCCCGTCACCGCCGAGCCCGCCGAGCCCGACGCCTTCACCGCCGCCGCCCCGGCTTCCGCCCGGGCCGCCCGCGCCGCCCGGGCCGCCCGAGCCGACGATCAGCACCATGCCCAGGGCGAACGACACGACCACGGGCACGAGGGCGATCGCCGCGGTCCACGCCCCCAGCCCGTCCTGCACGTCCTGGAGTCCGGGATCCACGGCGACCCACACCAGGGCGCCCCAGGTACCGGCGCACAGCACTCCACTGACCAGGGCCCAGACCGCGTCCCGGTTCACTCCCCCGCCGCCTTCGTCTTCACACCGCCGTTGTCCCCGCGCCCCGACCGCGGAACACGGACGTCCGGCCCACGGGACGGCAAAGGCCGTCAGGTGCCGGAGGGGGCCAGTTCCTCCGCGATCACGTTGACCGCCGCCCAGGCGAAGGCCATCGCGGGGCCGATCGTCGCGCCGGGGCCGGGGTAGGTCTCCCCCATGACCGCCGCCGAGCAGTTGCCGGCCGCGTAGAGGCCCGCGATCGGGGCCGCGTCCTCGCGCAGGACACGGCCGTCCCCGTCCGTGACCAGCCCGCCCTTGGTGCCGATGTCCCCCGGGTGCACGGGGACCGCGTAGAAGGGGCCCTTGTCGAGGGGCGCCAGGTTCGGGTGGGGCAGCGTCGGGTCGCCGTAGTAGCGGTCGTAGACGCTCTCGCCCCGGCCGAAGTCCTCGTCGGCGCCCCGCGCGGCGAAGCCGTTGAAGCGGCGGACCGTGGCGGGCAGGCCCGGCGCCGCCATCAGCGCGGCCAGTTCCTCCACGGTCGCGGCCTTCTTCACGAATCCGCTCTCCAGCCACCGCGCCGGGAAGGGCTGTCCGGGCAACAGCCCGGCGAACAGGTAGCGGGCCTTCGAGCGGGCGTCGAGGACCAGCCAGGACGGCACCGTGCCCGCCCCGGGCCGGTCGGCGGCGTACATCCGGTCGACGAACGCGTGGTACGGCAGGGCCTCGTTGGCGTACCGCTCCCCGTTCTGGCCGACGATCACCATGCCGGGGATGCCCCGGTCGGCGACCAGGAAGAACGGCCGCTCCCCCGGCGGGCACACCGACGGCGCCCCCCACACCCGGTCCAGCAGGTCGGTGGCCGCGCCCAGTTCCCCGCCGAGCCGCAGGGCGTCACCCGTCTGCCCCTCGGAGGCGTGCGTCCAGGCGGTGGAGGTCGGCGCGGGCAGGTGCTTCTCGCGCAGCTCCGCGTCGTGCGAGAAACCGCCCGAGGCCAGCACCACCCCGCCCGCGGCCCGCACCGTCAGCTCCCGGCCCGCACGCGTGACCCGTACTCCGCTCACCCGGCCGGAGGCGTCCGTGACCAGCCCGGTCAGGGGCGCCGACAGCCACAGCTCCCCGCCGAGCCGGTCCAGCGACAGCCGCATCCGGGCGATCAGCGCCTCCCCGAGGGAGAGCGGCCTGCGGCCGGTGACGAGCGCCTTCACCGCCCGCGCCCCGACCTTCAGGGAGGTCCGCCGGCCGGCCCAGGTGCGGCCCGCCATGTTCAGGAAGCGGAAGTCGTACGAGGTCATCGTCAGCCCGTACGTCGGCAGTCCCGCCCGGCGCATTCCGGCGCCGAGCTCCCCCAGCCGCCGGAAGTCGACGATGCACGGTTCGACGGAGCGGCCCTGGGCCATGCCGCCCTGCGCCTCGGGGAAGTAGTCCGGGTATCCGGGGGTGTACATGAAGCGGACCTCGGTGCGGTCGTGGAACTCCCGCACCATGCGCGGCCCGTGGGCGAGGTAGGCCTCCTTGCGGGCGTCGGGGACCCGGTCGCCGACGGTCGCGTCGAGGTAGGCGCGCGCCTTGTCGTGGGTGTCGGCGAGCCCGGCCCGGTCGAGGTGGAAGTTGCCGGGAACCCAGACGGCGCCTCCGGACAGGGCGGTGGAGCCGCCGTACTTGTCGGTCTTCTCCACGACCAGGACGGTCAGGCCCCGCAGCCGGGCGGTGAGGGCGGCGGCCAGTCCGGCAGCGCCGGAGCCGACCACCACCACGTCGTACGCGTGCGCGAACGCGTCGGTCGTGTCGTTCGTGTCGGTCGTGTCGGGGGTGTCGGTCGCGTCGGTCGTGTCGGGGGTGTCGGTCATCCGAATGCTCCGGTGGCGTAGTCGCTGCGGAAGTACAGCAGGGGCGATCCGCCGTCGCGGGCGGCGAGTTCGAGGACCCGGGCCGTGACCAGCCAGTGGTCGCCCGCCTCGTGGACGGTGTCGAGCGCGCACTCCACGGTGGCCAGGGCCCCGGCGACGCGGACGGCTCCGTGCGCGGAACGCTCCCAGCCGATCCCGGCGAACTTCTCCTCCCCCGGGCGCCCGAGGGCCTCGCACACCTCCCGCTGCTCCTCGGCGAGGATGCTCACCCCGAACCGGCCTGCGGCCCGTACCCGGGGCCAGCTCGTGGAGTCCTTGCCGACGCACAGCAGGACCAGCGGCGGGTCCAGGGACAGCGAGGCGAAGGACTGGCAGGCCAGGCCCGCCGGGCGGCCGTCGTCGCCGACGGCGGCGACGACGGTGACCCCCGAGGCGAAGGCCCCGAGCGCCTCGCGGAACGCGGCGGGATCCACCGCGGCCGGGTCCACCGCGACGCCTTCCGGCGCGGTGGGGGTCAGCCGCTCCACTGGTGGCCCCAGAAGCTGTCGGCGGTGATCTCCTTCGCGGTCCAGGTGGCCGGGTCGACGACGAGGCCGTCCCAGCCGTACTCGACCTGGAAGCCGCCGGGGGCCTGGGCGTAGAAGGACACCATGCGGTCGTTGGAGTGCCGGCCGAGGGTGGAGGCGATGGGGATGCCCGCCGCGTGCATCCGGTCGAGGCAGTAGCCGACGTCGTCGAGGCTCTCCAGTTCGACCATGAAGTGGACGATGCCGGGCGGCAGGGCTCCCGGGTAGAGGCCGAGGCTGTGGTGGCGGCCGTTGGGGCTGAGGAAGTACATCCGGTGGACGTCCTTGCCGGGGGCTCCGGTGGGGACGGCGGCCGGGGGCAGCCTCATCGAGTCGCGCAGCTGGAAGCCGAGCAGGTCCTCGTAGAAGCCGAGGGTGGTCTCGGTGTCGGGGGCGGGCAGGACGACGTGGCCCAGACCCAGGTCGCCGGTGACGAAGCGGTTGCCGTACGGGGCGGCGAGGGGGCCGTGGTCCTGGGCCTGGCCCCAGTAGATCTCCAGGGGGTTGCCGCCGGGGTCCTCGCAGTGGATCAGGCCCTGGACGCGCCGGTCGGCGAGGGTGGCGTCGTCACCGTGCTCGACGGCGACGCCGGCGGCCTCCAGTTCCCGTGCGGCCTGCGCCAGGGCCTTGGCGTTCGCGACCTCGAACCCGGCGGCGAGGAGCCGGTCCCGGGTCCCGGCGACGAACTGGAAGCGGTGGACGCGGTCGTCGATCCGGACGAGGAGGCGGCTGTCGGTGCTGCCCCGGCCCTCGGTCATGCCGAGGACGTCGAGGACGTACGTGCGCCAGGCGGCGAGGTCGGCGGTCTCGATGCGGAGGTAGCCGAGTGCGCGGATGTCCATGGGGCTCCTAGTGGAGGAAGAAGTCGGTGGCGAGGCGGTTGAACTCGGCGGCGGCCTCGGTCTGGGCCCAGTGGCCGCAGCGCGGGAAGACGTGGAGGCGGGCGTCGGGAATGGCCTTGAGCGCGAGGAAGGCGCCGTCGACGGGGTTGACCCGGTCCTCGCGGCCCCAGGTGAGCAGCACCGGGCAGGTGATGCGGTGGGCCTCGCGCCAGAGCATGGACCCCTCGGGCCAGCGGGCGAAGGCGGCGGCCATGCGGGCGTTGCCGAGCCGGGCGTCGGGATCGGTGGCCCGGGCGTGGCGCTCCTCGACGAGGGCGTCGGTGACGAGGGCCGGGTCGTGGACGAGGGTGGTGAGGAAGGTGCGCATCCGCTCGCGGGTGGGCTCGGGGTCGAGGCTGAACTCGAAGAGCCGTTTGATGCCCTCGGTGGGGTCGGCGGAGAACAGGTTCAGGGAGATGCCGCCGGGGCCCATCAGGAGCAGCTTCGCGACGCGGCCGGGGTGGTCGAGGGCGATCCGGGTGGCGGTGCCGCCGCCGAGGGAGTTGCCGATGAAGTGGGCGCGTTCGATGCCGAGTTCGTCCATGAGGGCGACGACGGCGCGGGCGCTGAAGGTGAAGTAGTCGCGGTCGGGTTCGGGTTTGGCGGAGCGGCCGTAGCAGGGCAGGTCGACCAGGAGGGTGCGGAAGCGGGCGGCGAAGTGGGGCAGGTTGGCGCCGAAGTTGGACCAGCCGCAGGCGCCGGGACCGCCGCCGTGCAGCATGATCACGACGGGTGCGGTGGCGGGGCCCGCCTCGTGGTGGTGGAGGGTGAGGCCGGCGGCCCGCGTGGTCCGGGAGGTGTTCTCGTAGGTGAGGTTCACGGCGTCGGTTCCCGTCACAGCATGGTGTCCTGGATGTCGAGGCCGAGGGCGCCCTGGCCGAAGAGGACCAGTGCCCGCTCGGGGTCGTTGGCGGCGTGGCCGCGGCCGGTGTGGACGTCGCGCCAGGCCCGCTGGAGGGGGTTGGCGCCGGTGCGCAGGGCGCCGCCCCCGGCGTTCTCCATGAGGAGGTCGACGGCGGCGACGCAGCGTTCGGTGGCGAGGACCTGGTCGCGGCGGGCCCTGGTGCGCAGGGTCAGCGGGAGGGGTTCGCCGCGTTCGGCGAGGGCGTACAGGTCGCCGATGTTGCGCTGGAGCTGGAGCCAGGAGGCGTCGATGTCACTGGCGGCGCGGGCGATGCGGACCTGGGCGAAGGGGTCCTCGGCGACGTGCTGGCCGTAGGAGATCCGGAAGCGGTCGCGGGTGGCGGCCACGTGGTCCTCGTAGGCGCCTTCGGCGATGCCGACGATCGGGGCGGAGATGGTGGTGGTGAAGACGGCGGCGTACGGGAGCCGGTAGAGGGGCTCGGGGTTGACGGCGTGGCCGGGGACGTCGAGGGCGGTGACGGGGCCGAAGCTGAGGGCGCGGTGCCCGGGGACGAACACCTCCTCGACGACGATGTCGTTGGAGCCGGATCCGCGCAGGCCGACGGTGTCCCAGACCTCGTCGACGCGGTACTGGGTACGGGGGACGAGGAAGGTCCGCATGTCGACGGGCCGGCCCTCGGCGTCGGTGACGAGCGCGCCGAGCAGGGCCCAGTCGGCGTGGTCGCAGCCGGAGGAGAAGTGCCAGCGGCCGCTGAGGGTGAAGCCTCCGGCGACGGGGGCGACCTTGCCGGTGGGGGCGTACGAGGAGCAGACGCGGGTGTCGCGGTCCTCGCCCCAGACCTCGTCCTGGGCGCGGGGGTCGTAGAGCGCGACGTGCCAGGGGTGGACGCCGGTCACGGAGGCGACCCAGCCGGTGGAGCCGCAGGCTTTGGCGATCTCCTTGACGGCGGCGTAGAAGACGCCGGGGTGTGCGGCGCGGCCGCCGTGGGCGCGGGGCTGGAGCAGGCGGAAGAAGCCGGCTTCGGTCAGCTCCTTGACGCTCTCCTCGGGGACCTTGCGCCGCTCCTCCGCCTCGCAGGCGCGGGCGCGCAGGGCCGGGGCGAGGGCGCGGACGGCGTCGAGGACGTCTTCGTCGCTCATGGTGTCCCTTTCTCGGGGCGTTGCCGGATGGTCGGTGTCGGGTGGTCGGGTGGCCGGGTGCCGGGGTGGCTGGGTGCCGGGGTGGTCGGGTGCCGGGGTGCGGTGAACGTACGCCGGGGGGTCCGGGGCGCGGAACGGGGTGTTCCCGCTGAGTGGGAAGGCGCCCGCGGGGCGCCCCGCACCCGCCTTTCCACCGATCAGGAGTATTACTGAATGAAATACATGGTTCCGGGTCCTTCCCCCCGCCCGGGCCCGCGTGGCAGGGTCGCCCCAACGCCTCCCCAAACGCCTCGCCCAGGGGGTTCCTCGTGCTCGATCAGGCCATGGAGACCGGGCCCGTACCGCTCTCGCTGCTGGAGAAGGCCGCCAAGGTCCTGGGTGCCTTCGAGGGCGCGCAGCCGCGGCTGTCGCTGACGGAAGTGGTGCGCCGCTCCGGGATCCCGCGCTCCTCCGCCCACCGGATCCTCGACCAGCTGGTGCGGTTGCGCTGGCTGGACCGGGACGGCCGGGACTACCGGATGGGCATGCGGATGCTGGAGCTGGGCGCGCTCGCCGCCCACCACAACCGGCTGCGCCGGGCGGCCCTGCCGCTGCTGCACGCGCTGCACGAGCAGACGGGGCAGCTGGTGCACCTCTCGGTGCTGGACGGGGCGGAAGTGGTCTGTCTGGAGCGGATCGGCGGCTCGGAGGCCACCGGCGTGCCCTCCCGGGTCGGCGGCCGGATGCCCGCGTACTCCACGGCCGCGGGCAAGGCGATCCTCGCCTTCGGCGACCAGGAGGGCGTCGAGCGGGTCCTGGCCCGGGGGCTGCGCCCGCGCACCGCCCGGACGCTGGTGCGCCCGGCCGCGCTGCGGGCGGAGCTGGCGGCGACCCGCGAACGCGGGACCGCCTACGACCGGGAGGAGAGCTTCCGCGGGATCTGCTGCGTGGCCGCGCCGCTGCGGGGCGCGGGGCGGGCGGTCGCCGCCGTGTCGGTCTCCTCCTGCCGGGGCGAGCGCGAACTGGCCCGGCTGGCGCCGGCGGTCCTGACGTGCGCGCGGGCCGTGTGGCGGGAACTGTACGGGCCGGGCAGGGCGGGCCGTTCGGCGGCCGCGCCGCCCCCGGAGCAGCGGCCGGCGGTCTCGGCGCGGGCGATGGACAACATGATGGGCTGGCTGCGGTTCAGCGAGTGGATGTAGCGGGTACAGATACCCCATCGCACACGTGCCGGGCCCGACCCCTCGCCAGGGGGCCGGGCCCGGCCCCTTTCGGTCGCGGGCCCGGGCGCGGGTTCGGGGCTCGGGCTCGGGTCCGGTTCGGGTTCGGGTTCGGTTCAGTCGTAGGTGACCCGGACCCGGTCGGTCCGCGGGAGGGCCTGGCAGGCCAGGACGTAGCCGTCGGCGAGGTCCTCGCCGTCCAGGACCTCGTTGCGGGTCATCGTGACCTCGCCCTCGACGACCCGGCAGCAGCAGGCGGCGCAGGCGCCCTCCCGGCAGGAGTACGGGGCGTCGACGCCGGCCGCGAGGAGGGCGTCGAGGAGCGTGGTCCGGCGCGGCCAGGGCGCGGTACGGGTGCTCCCGTCGAGTTCCGCCACGGCGACCGCGTCGTCCCCGGCCCCCGGGGAGGGTGCCGCGGGGGCGGACGCGTCGGCGAACACGTCGGCGCCGAGGGAGAAGTAGCGCTCGCGGCGGATGCGGGTTCCGGGGGTCCCGGCCGCCCGCAGGGCGGCCTCGGCGGCGTCCATGAGCGGGCCGGGGCCGCACAGCCAGGCCTCGCGGCCGGAGTACGGGGCGACGAGCTCGCCGAGCCGCCCGGCGGTCGGCAGGCCCCGCAGGCTCTCCAGCCAGTGCACGACGGTGAGCCGCTCCGGGTGCCGTGCGGCCAGCCGCTCCAGCTCGTCCCGGAAGATCACCGACGCGGGGTCGCGGTTGGCGTACAGCAGGGCGGTGCGGCCCCGCCCGGCGGCGAGGGCCGACTTGGCCAGGGAGAGTACGGGGGTGATGCCGCTGCCGCCCGCGACGAGCAGCAGGTCCCGGTCCAGGCCGTCCGGGCCGGGGGTGAAGGTACCGGCGGGCGGCAGGACCTCCAGTTCGTCGCCCGGGGCCACGGTGTCGCAGACCCAGGTGGATCCGGGTCCGCCGGGGACCTTCTTGACGGTGATCCGCATCGGCTCGCCGGTGTGCGGGGAGCTGGCCAGCGAGTAGCAGCGGGCCGCCCCGCCGGGTATCCGGAGGGTGAGGAACTGTCCGGGGAGGTAGGGGAGTTCGGGGTCGAGGAGGAGGGAGACCGCATCCGGGGTCTCCTGGATCCGCTCCAGCACGCGGACCCGCAGCGGCCCGGCGGCCCCGGGGACGCGGGCGGGAGCGGGAGCAGCGACCGGTGCCGGTCCGGGAGCGGGTACCGGTGCCGGGTTCTCACGCATCGGCGGGCACCTCCAGCCGGCCCTCCCGGACGGCCTCCTCGATGCCGGCGCGCAGCGCCGGGCAGGAGCGGACGCGGGCGCTGAGCTCCCCCGCGGCGACCCGGGCCGCGATGCGCGGGCACACCTGCGCCGCCCGGCCGGTCCACTGCACCTGGGTGTGGGCGGGGCTGAACTTCTCGCACAGCACCTCGGTGCCGCATTCCCCGCAGGTGACGGGGGTCATCACGCGCCGCCCGGGGAGACGCCGCGGCGGGCGAGGTTCTCGGCGACCTCCGCCTTCCAGGCGGCGGTGGCACGGGTGGTGTCGATCTCGTACTCGAAGCGGCGGACCATCTCGTCCCTGACGTCGGCGGCGTCGACGTAGAACTGCTCGTACCAGCGGCGGAGCTGGTAGACGGGGCCGTCCTCCTCGGTGAGGAGGGGGTTGTCGATGCGGGTCTTGTTCTTCCAGATCTCCACGTCCTGCTCGAAGCCGACGGCGAGGCCCTCGGCGGTGAGGCGGGCCGCCTCGGCGGCCTGTTCGTCGCTCATGCCGGGAAGCTCCTTCACCGTCGCCCCGTACATGAGGACGAAGCTGTTCTCGTCGACCGGGTAGTGGCAGTTGATCAGTACGGATTCCATCTCCAGGCCGCCGCCGACGTCGCTCCACAGCCGGTCGATCATGTACGAGGGGCCGTGGTAGGAGGCGTCGGAGCGCAGGCCGCCGCCGGTGGAGAGGGTGCCGAGGTCGACGTCGCCGCGCGGGGTGGACTCCATGTACTGGGTGGCCACGTGTCCGTCGAAGACGTTCTTGAAGTAGTGCGGGAAGGCGTAGTGCACGTAGTAGAAGTGCGCCATGTCCACGATGTTGTCGACGATCTCCCGGCAGTTGGCGTTCTCCACGCGCAGGGAGTTCCAGCTCCAGTCGCTCCAGTCGGCGCTGCCGTGGCCCTCGATCTCGGGGATGGTGACGTCCGGGGGCGGCGGGTTGCCCTCCGGGTCGTGCCACACGTAGAGCTGGCCGTTGCGTTCGAGGGTGGTCCAGGCGCGGGTCCGGGCGCGCGGCGGGACGCGGCGGGCGTAGGGGACGTCGGCGCAGCGGCCGTTGCCGGACCAGCGCCAGTCGTGGAAGGGGCAGGCGACGGTGTCGCCCTTGACGCTGCCGTGCGCCAGGTTGCCGCCCATGTGGGGGCAGTAGGCGTTCAGGACGCCGAGCTCGCCGTTGTCCGCGCCCCGGAAGACGACGAGGCGGGTCCCGAAGGCCTCGACCTCGTGGGGTCTGCCGTCCTTGAAGGGGGCGGCGAGGCCGAGGCAGTGCCAGCCGCGGGCGAACCGGGTGGGCACGGCCGCCGCCTCGATGACGCGGGGTCCTTCGTCGGTCGGGGCCATGGGGCCCTCCACTTCTTCGTGGTGTGCTGCGGAAGGGCGTACCAGTGCCGGTGGACCTTTTCGGTCACGGCACTAGGGCCTGTCGTCAAACTCCCGTCTGCCCCGCGACGCCTGGCACGCGCTCTCGCCGCACCGGGCGAAAGCCAAGTACGTCCAGTAC
>NZ_JBEXPG010000049.1:0-67580 GCF_040611935.1 Streptomyces sp. NPDC006512
TCCACCGGGTCGCGACGCCCGGCACGGCACTAGTCGTCCGAGGGCAGTACGTCCTCCGGGTCGAAGGCCGAGTCCAGGGACTTCATCAGCCGGTCCCGCTCGACCTCGTCCAGCGGGACCGGCGTCACGTCCGTGGCGTCTGTGAGCCGGCGGAAGCCGCCGCGCCGCTGGAGGCGGCCGCTGACCCGGACCGGGAGGCCGACCAGGTGGGCGTGGCCCGCGATCCGGTACGCCTCCTCGTCGAGCGCGGCCCGTACGTACGGCACCTCCGCGCCGGACAGCACGCGCAGCCGTACGGTGCCCCCTCCCCCGGCGGCGGAGCGGCGCATCCGCACCACGGCCCCGGCGACGCGGACGGCGACGGCCGGCTCGTCCCGGGTGTAGCGGTCGGCGGCCTCGCGCAGCACCGGCAGGTCGCCCGGCGAGAACTCGACCGGCTCGGGCCGGGCCGCGCACCCGGCCGGGACCCCGGCCGCCGGCGCCCAGGCCAGTGCGATCCGCACCCCTTCCGATCCCCGCACCAGGGCGATGAGGGCGTCGGCGAGCTCCCGGCTGACCCCCGCCGCGACGGCCGCGTCGAAGGCCTCCATGCCTCCGGTGGCCCGGCGGTAGTCCACGGCCTCGCGGGCCGCGTGCAGGGCGTGGTGCAGCCGGGTCACCGGGCCGCGGCCGCCGCCGACCGGGACGTAGGCGGTGAGCCTGCGCCCGCCCGGGGAGGGCCCCACCAGCACCCCGTCCAGGGTGCGTTCGGCCTGCGCACGGTGGCGGGCCCCGTAGTACCCGGCCCGGGCGCGGTCGGCGAGGGCTCCGGCGAGCAGCATCCGGCGGGCTGCCGAGCGCAGCTGCTCCTGTACGGTCCAGACGGCCTCGCCCTGGCGGCCGTAGGGGCCCTCGGGGATGATCTCGCGTTCCCAGCGGACCTCGTCGCTGGGCACGCTCAGGCCGAACAGCACCTCCCGCGCCGACGGCAGGGCGCTGCGCGAGAGCGCGGTCAGCGCCTCCTCCAGGAGGTCGGAGCAGTCGGGGAAGGCCCGGTTCTCGGGGACGAGCAGGCTGGTCCCGACGACGCCCGGCGCGTGGGCGGGGGGCGGGGTCCAGCGTCCGTAGCGGCCCGCCGCGCCGCCGCGCCGCAGCCAGCCGTGGCGGCGCAGCAGCGCGCCGAGCACCTGGGGGTCGACCTGGGCGGGATCGGGCGCGCCCGGTTCCGGCTCCGGGGACGACAGCGGTTCGAGGTGCGGTGACTGCCGGTTCATCAGGGTGTCCCTCCCGACCCGACCCGGGTCATGATCTCGCACAGGGCCCGGTCGTCGAAGATCCGCGTGGTCGGGATCCGCACGGTGGTCCGGCGCCTGCCGGTCACGGGGGTTCCGGCGAGGTTGGTCCAGTAGCAGCAGTGCCTGAGGTCGAGCCGGTCGTGTCCGGCGCTGAGCCACTGCTCGCGTTCCCTCGGTACGAGCATCACGACGAGGATCTTGGGGACGGCGACGGGCGTGCGGGCCAGCTTCACCAGGTGCTCGTTGTCGAGGGTGAAGCCGAAGGTGGCGCCGGCGGGCCTCGGCGGTACCTGGTAGGTCGCCTTCAGCTGCACCTTGACGGTCACCTCGTCGTCGACGACGTGTTCGGGCGCGCCGTGGCTGACGTGCCAGTCGATTCCGTTGTCCGGGAAGGGCTGGGACAGCGAGCAGCCGGCGGCGGCCGCGACGGCGTGGAGGTAGCCCACCTGGAGGGTCTCCATGCAGGCGGTGGTGGCGAGTGTGCCGCGCAGCGGTCCGGTCTGCGGACCGGTCCGCGTCTGCAGCACCCCGCCCGGTTCGGGCTGTGCGAGCGCCATGGCCGGCTCCCCATGCCTTCCGGGCCCTGCCGTGAGTGGTGTGGGGTGACGACCGGTCATGTGTACGGCCCCCCTGTGGAGTTGTTGCCGCACCCGGGGGGCCGCAAACGGCGTACGGGGCAAACAGCCCGGGTATCACGGATTCGGGCGGGGGTGGCACGCTCCGAGGCGACGGCGCCCGGGTGCTCCCCATCTGCCGACCGGGGACGAGGAGTTCGCCATGACGCGCTGGTACGAGGGCCCGCTGGCCGCATTCGACACGGAGACGACCGGAGTGGACGTCGAGCAGGACCGGATCGTGTCCGCCGCGCTCGTCGTGCAGGAGTGTGCGGGGGGCCGGGTCCGCACCACCCGATGGCTCGTCAATCCCGGCGTCCCGGTACCTCCGGGAGCGACGGAAGTGCACGGGCTGACCGATGAGCACCTCCAGCGCAACGGCCGCTGGCCGGCGCCGGTGGTGGAGGAGATAGCCCGCGCGCTGGGCGAGCAGCAGGTGGCGGGGCGGCCGGTGGTGGTGATGAACGCGCCGTTCGACCTGACGCTGCTGGACCGGGAGTTGCGCCGGCACCGGGCGTCGTCGCTGGCGCGGTACCTGGACAACAGGCCGCTGACGGTGCTGGATCCGCGGGTGCTGGACAAGCACCTGGACCGCTACCGCAAGGGCCGTCGCACGCTGACGGACCTGTGCGCGCACTACGGGATAGAGCTGGAGGGCGCGCACGACGCGTCGGTGGACGCGCTGGCTTCGCTGGAGCTCGTCCGGGCGGTCGGGCGCAGGTTCGCGGGGCGGCTGGAGCGGCTGACGCCGGCCGAACTGCACACGCTGCAGGCGGTGTGGCACGCGGCACAGGCGCGGGGCCTCCAGGCGTGGTTCGCCCGGCAGGGCACTCCGGAGTCGGTGGATCCGCACTGGCCGCTGCGTCCGGAGCTGAACCAGGCCGCGTAGTGCGGGACCCCGTACATGCGGAAGGCCGGTCCGTCATCAGACGGACCGGCCTGTCCCGGTGGGCGATACTGGGATCGAACCAGTGACCCCTTCGGTGTGAACGAAGTGCTCTCCCGCTGAGCTAATCGCCCGGGAACGGACTGAACAATACAAGAGGCGCGGGGTCTGTTCAAACCGCTTCCGGTCCGGCCGTCAGGCGGGCCGCGAGACCGCGCCGCCCGGCCCGCATCATCAGGGCGTGGTTGAGCCGGAACAGCGGCCGCCCGGGCACGGCGAACCTGCGCAGCAGGGGCGCCCGTACGTCGACCTCCTGCTCGTACAGCGCCCGGGTGCGGGCGGCCGCGGGCCCGCCGCGCGGGCGTACGGTCCACCGCGCCCAGCCGTCGATGTCCCCGCGCAGGGCCACCTCCAGCACGCCGCGGGCCGGGTCGCGGAGCAGGCCGGTGAGGCTGACGCGGATGCCGTACGGGAGGGCCGAGCGGATCAGGGCGGTGCCGGTGCCCTCGCCGGCGGGTTCGACCCGGCGGACCTGGGGCCACCAGGCGGGGTACTGCCCGGGGTCCTCCAGCAGGGAGAAGACCAGGGCGGGCGGGGCGTCGAGGTCCCACACGCTGCGGAAGCGGTAGTGCGTCCAGCGCTGCATGGCACCAGTGTGGCGCGCCGGGCGGCGCCGTGCGGGCGGTTCGGCGGAGCGCGCCCCTCCCGTGTACTCAGGACGATCTGAGTACGCCCGCCCATGTCCTGATGCCGTGACGGGCGCCACACTCCGCTTATGAACACCCCCCTGTCGCCGGCCGAGGAGCTGGCGCTCGTCGACCAAGAGCTGGTCCAACTCGACGCCCGGCGGCTGTACTTGCTGTCCCGGCGGGACTGGCTGCTGCGCGTCCTGCTCCACCCGGTGCCGAGCGGGGCCGTGCCGGCCGGCTTCCCGCCCGCGTCCGCGCCGAAGGCGGCCGCGCCGCGCAGCGCCCAGAACGTGCTGCTGACGCTGGGCGCGGTGCTGCTGGCGGTGGCCGCGCTGGCCTTCACCCTGGTCAGCTGGGGCTCCCTCGGGATCGCCGGGCGCTCGGTGGTGCTGGCCGTGGTGACGGGGGCCGCGCTGGCGGCGCCGGTGGCGCTGCTGCGCCGGGGGCTGCGCTCCACCGCGGAGTCGGTGGCGGCGGTGGGGCTGCTGCTGACGGTGCTCGACGCGTACGCGCTGCACGCGGCCGGGCTGCCGGGGGTCGACGGCGTCGCGTACGCGGCCGGGGCGACGGCGGCGCTGGCGGCGCTGTGGGCGGGCTACGGATCGGCGCTGGCCCGGCTGCGGCTGCCGCTGCCCGTCGCGGTGCTGGCCGCGCAGCTGCCGTTGCCGCTGGCCGCCTACGCGGCGGGGGCGGGCCCGGTCGGGGGTGGCTGGGCGGTATTGGCGACCGCCGCGCTGGACGGCGTGCTCGCGGTGACGGTGACCCGGCGTCCGGTGCGGGTGACCGCCTGGGTGACGGCGGCGGTGGCGGGCGCGATCGCGCTGCTGACGGGGCTGGCTGTGTCCCTGGACGAGCCCGGGGCGGCGGGTCCCGCGCTGCTGCTGGCCGCGGGGGCCGCCCTGGGCGTGGCGGTGGCCTGGCGCGAGCGGCGGGCTTCGGCGGCCGCGCTCGTGGGCGGCCTGGCCGCGGTGGCGGCGGCCGGGTCGCTGGTTCCGGCCGGGCACGCGGCCCGGGGGGACATGTGGCCGGTGGTGGTGCACCTCGTGGCGGCGCTGCCGCTGCTGGCGGCCGTACGGGCGGCCGGCCTCCCGGAGCAGGTCCGGCGCGGCCTGCTCCGGGCGGGGGCGGCGGTGGCCGCCCTGGCGGCGCTGACGGCGGTGCCGGCGGCCGGGTCGGTGCTGGCCTCCCGGGCCGGGGTGCTGGACGAGGTCTGGGCGCCGACGACCCCCGCCCCCGGTGCGGCGGGGGCCGGGGCGGCGCTCGCGGTGGTGCTGCTGCTGGTGGCGGGGGCGGGCTGGTGGCTGGCCCGGGAGCTGCCGCGCCGGGAGGCGGCGGTGGTGGCCGTGGTGGCCGGCTGGGCGGGGCTGTTCACGGCGCCGCTGCTGCTGGGCCCGCCGGTGCCGGTGGTGCTGGCGGCGCAGCTCGCGGTGACGGCGGCGGCCGGGGTGCTCGCGCTGCGGGCTCCGGAGCGTGCCGTGGGCTGCGCGGCCGCGGTGTGCGCGGCGGCCGGGGCGCTGAACGTGTCCGTGGCCGCCCTGGACGGCCGCGTGGCCACCTTCGCGGTGTTCGGGCTGCTGGGGGCCGGGGCGGCGCTGGGAGCGGCGTACGGGCGCGCCTGGGTGCCCGTACGGGCCGGTGCTGCGGCGCTGGCCGTCGGGTACGGGGCTGCGCTCGCGCTGTCGCTGGCGGCCCTGGCCGGGCTCGCGGTGTCCTGGCAGGGGGTGGCGGTACTGGCGGCTCCGGCGGCGGCCCTGGCGGCGGCGCCGCGGCTGGGTCCGGTGCGGGTGGCGGCGGAGGCCGCCGCGGCGGCGGCCGGGGCCGTGGCCGTGGTCCTCGCGGCCGGTGATCCGCCGGTGCTGGCGCTGGTCCTCGCGCTGGGCGGGGTGCTGTGCGCGGGGGCGGCGCTGCGGGCGGACCGGCGTCCGCTGGGCTGGGCGGCCGGGGCGCTGTTCGTGGCGGCGTCCTGGGTGCGGCTGGCCGCTTCGGGGGTGGGCGAGCCGGAGGCGTACACCCTGCCGGTGTCGGTGCTGGCGCTGGCGGTGGGCTTCCTGCGGCGCCGCAGGGATCCGGCGGCCCCATCCTGGACGGCGTACGGGCCGGGGCTGGGGGCGACCCTGCTGCCGAGCCTGGCCGCCGCCTGGGCCGACGCCCACTGGCTGCGCCCGCTGCTGCTGGGCCTGGCGGCGCTGGCGCTGACCCTGGCCGGTGCGCACCGCCGGCTCCAGGCTCCGCTGCTGCTGGGCGGCGCCACGCTGGCGGCGGTGGCCCTGCACGAGCTGGCCCCGTACGTGGTGCAGGTCGTCGGGGCGCTGCCGCGCTGGCTGCCGCCGGCCCTGGCGGGCCTGCTGCTGCTGGCGGTGGGGGCGACGTACGAGAAGCGGCTGCGTGACGCCCGGCGGCTGCGGGCGGCGCTGGGCAGGCTCCACTGAGGCACGGGTCCGGGGCCGGGAGCGGCGGAAACGCCGGGAGTGCCGGAAACCCCGGAAACGCCGAGGGCCCGGAGACTCTTTCGAGTCTCCGGGCCCTCGGTCCGGGTGGGCGATACTGGGTTCGAACCAGTGACCCCTTCGGTGTGAACGAAGTGCTCTCCCACTGAGCTAATCGCCCGGACGCACCGCAAACATTACCGCATGTCAGCGGTGCTCCAGGACCATGCCCGCCGCGCCGGTCCGGTCACTGGTCCTTGAGGTTCCAGGGCAGCGTGAGCCCGTACTTCCACAGGTAGAAGCCGATCAGCGCACCGGCGATGACGAGGCCGACGCTGGTCAGGATGATGTTGCGGCGCCGGACCTTGGGGTCGAGCGCCTTCTGCGCGGCCTCGCTGACCTTGCGCTTGGTCCAGCGCAGGACGAGGTGGGCCCAGGCGAACTCGGTGGCCCAGATCGCCAGGCCGGCGAAGATCGCCACCCAGCCGGGTCCGGGCAGGACCAGCATGGCGATGCCGGCGCCGATGACGGCCAGGCCGACGATGAAGACGCCGACCTGCCAGCTCAGGTGGAGGCTGCGGTTGGCCTTGATGAAGGCGGGCGCCTTCGACACGTGCGGCGCCTCTTCCGGCACGTGCGGCGTTCCTTCGGCGGGCGTCCCGCCGGTCGCGGACTCATTGGTCTCGCGGTCACTCCCCGTATTCATGCCGCCGAATCTACCGGAGGCCGAAGCACACGTGAACGCCGCTTTGGATCCGCCGTCCGAGGGACCCAGAGGTCCGCAAAACGGTCAGAGGGGTTTACAACGCCACCGTAGGTGGCATGTCGATTTCGCCGACGTGCGAATCCCCGAGCGCACACTGAGCGAAAGGCCCTGGCGCTTATGAACACCACGGTCAGCTGCGAGCTGCACCTGCGCCTCGTTGTGTCGAGCGAGTCCTCACTGCCTGTTCCCGCGGGCCTGCGGTATGACACGGCCGACCCCTACGCCGTGCACGCCACCTTCCACACCGGCGCCGAGGAGACGGTCGAATGGGTATTCGCCCGCGACCTCCTCGCTGAGGGCCTCCACCGGCCCACCGGAACCGGCGACGTCCGCGTCTGGCCGTCCCGCAGCCACGGCCAGGGCGTTGTCTGCATCGCCCTGAGCTCACCGGAGGGAGAAGCACTGCTCGAAGCCCCCGCACGAGCACTCGAATCGTTCCTCAAGCGGACGGACGCCGCGGTTCCACCCGGGACCGAGCACCGGCACTTCGACCTCGACAAGGAGCTCTCCCACATCCTGGCCGAAAGCTGAGCCAGGCATACAGCCGCTCGACACCGTCCGACTCGGGGCGACGGTGTGGGTCGGACAACCACATACGGTCGTGCCGGCGCTGTTCTCGCGGAAGCCAACCGCGAGGGCGGCGCCGACGCGCTTGCGGCTCGGGCGCGGCCCGATCCTCCCGGTAACCCCTTGCGGGGAGGCGCTAGAGTCGGCCACCAGCGGCGACGGCCGACCGTCGCGGCAGGCCCGGCCTTCAGGGAGCGACCCCGTGCAGATCCCCCACGACACCCGTCGCGCGCTCGACGTCGTCGTCGCGCTGGTGAACACCGCGGCCGAACCGGACCAGCCCGACGGCCTCTCGGACATCGGCGCGCTGCGGGGCTTCGTCCAGGAGTACGCGATCAGCGACGTCGGCGAGCTCGGCGTCCGCGACCTCGCCGGCGTCCGGACCGTGCGCGGCAAGTTCGCCCAGGTCTTCGCGGCACCGAACCCCCGTGCGGCCTCCGTACTGATCAACGAGCTGGTCGCCACGGCCGGCACCACCCCGCAGCTGACCGACCACGACGGCTACGACTGGCACGTGCACTACTTCGCGCCGGGCGCCTCGGTGGGCGACCACCTGGCGGCCGACGGCGGCATGGCCCTGGCCTTCATCGTGGTCTCCGGCGAGCAGGAGCGGCTGCGGCGGTGCGAGGCGCCTGACTGCCGGCGGGCCTTCGTGGACCTGTCGCGGAACCGGTCGCGCCGCTACTGCGACAGCCGGACCTGCGGGAACCGGCTGCACGTGGCCGCGTACCGGGCGCGCCGCAAGGAGGCGGACGCCCACCCCGAGGCCTCAGAGCAGGAACAGGTCGTGCACGGCAGCGAGCAGCAGCAGGGTCCCGATCACCCCTAGGAAGATCATCAAGGGGGGCTGGGAAAGGGCGAACAGACAACCGCGCCCTTCCTCGGCGAGGGGGGCCTCGGCGACGGGGGCGGGAGCCGGCGGATCGCCCGGCGATGTTTCGAGCATGTCGGGGCGATGATCGCGCAGCACGCCCCGAATCTGCCCCCAACACGCCAGTACGGACGCGTCAGTTCGCCCGCACTCGTCAGTTCAGGTGGTTCCCGGGCGCTTCTCCCCCGGCCGGGACCCCGCTTCCGCTACGGCGGCCGGCCGCAGCCCCGCGCGGGCCCGGGTCAGATGCCGTGCTTCTTGAGGATCGCCTCGATGTCGGAGAAGTCGTCCGCCGGAGCGGCCGCGGCCGGTCGGGCCTGCGGCGCCGGGCGGGAGCCGGATCCGAGGGAGGGCGCGGAGGCCGTGGGGGCGACCGCGCCGCGGCCCCGTCGGCCCTTGGCCGCCTTCGGGGCCCCGGCGGCCGCGGCTTCGGGGTCCTTGCCGAGGCGGCGGCGCTCGACGGTCCGCGTGGTCACGAAGAGCAGCCAGGCCAGGCCCAGCAGCCCGAAGCCGATCCAGACGGACGGCTTGAAGACCATCCCCGACACCCAGCCCACGACACCGGTCAGCACCAGCCCGGCCGGCACCAGCGCGTACGCGGCGATGCGCGTGGCGGTCAGGAACCGCCTGCGGTACGCGGTGACGGCCGCGATGCCCAGGCCGGCCGCTGACACCGCGGAACATATGGTCTCGGCAAGCATGCGGTCCTCCGGCGGTGGTCGGACGGGCGGTCTGTCCCCTCCATCCTGCACCGCCCACCGCCGCCCCGGCCATGCCCGGCACGCCGCACCGCCCGATCTCCGGGACATCTCCGGGTCCGGCCTCCTCCCCAGGGTCCAGTGCGCGGGGCCCTGGGGCACCGGTCCGGTTCGGGTGCGCGGGTGCGGGGCTGGGAGACTGTCCCCATGACCGATTCCGTGATCCTCGACGTCTGGTGCGAACTCCAGTGCCCGGACTGCCACAGCGCCCTGGACGACGTACGGGCCCTGCGCGCCCGCTACGGCGACCGGCTGGACATCCGGCTGCGCCACTTCCCGCTGGAGAAGCACAAGCACTCCTTCGCCGCGGCGCAGGCCGCCGAGGAGGCCGTGGAGCAGGGCCGGGGCTGGCCGTACGCGGAGGCGGTACTGGCGCGGACCGCCGAGCTCGCCGAACGGGGCGAGGCGCTGCTCCTCGACGTGGCGCGTGAACTCGGTCTGGACGCGGAGGAGTTCGACACGGCCCTGATCGACGGCCGGCACATCCTGATCGTCGACGCCGACCAGGCCGAGGGCAAGGCCATCGGCGTCACCGGCACCCCCACCTACGTGATCGACGGCGAGCGCCTCGACGGGGGCAAGAGCCAGGAGGGCCTGCGCGCCCGCATCGAGGAGATCGCCGACCGGCTGCTCGCGGGCTGACCGGCCTAGATCAGTTCCTTGGCGAGGTTGGAGGACGTGGTCCGGTAGCCCAGGGACTCGTACAGCCGCAGGGCCGGGGTGTTGGCGGTGAAGACGTGCAGCGCCAGGACCCGGTGGCCCGCCGCGAGCGCGGCGCGTTCCGCCAGGAGCATCAGGTCCCGCCCGTGGCCGCGGCCCCGGTACCCCTCGGAGACCTCGACGTCGAAGACGTACGCGTTCCCGTCGCGCTGGGCGACCCACACCTGGCCGACGGGGGTGCCGGCCGCCTCCAGGACGTTCAGGCTGGCGCCGGGGGTGTCCAGGCCGCGCGGGAGCTGTTCGTCGTGGTCGGCGGCCGACTTGCGGGCCGCGGCCTCGGGCGTCAGGCCCCGGCCGACCCAGGTCGCGGCGTACGCCTCCCGGGCGCGGGCGATCCAGACCTCGTACTCGGCCGCCGTCATGGGGCGGCCGAGCACCCCGGCGGGGAGGGCCGGGGGCCCGTCCGGGAGCTCCTTGGCCATGTTGCGGCTGTACTCGGCGTACCCGAGGGCCGCCGCCAGCCGCAGTCCGCCCGCCGAGCCGGCCGGGACGGCGATCCGTACCTGTCGGCAGCCCCAGCCGCGCAGCACCTCCTCGGCGGCGAGCGCGGCGACCGTCGCCCGGCCGCGGCCGCGGTCCGGCGCGTCGATGGCCAGGTCCCGGATCTCGCCGACCGTCGGCCCGAAGGGCGTGTCGGCGGCGATCAGGAGCGCCCCGACGCGCCTGCTGTTCACGCGGACCTCGTAGGGGCGCGAGCGCGCGCCGCCCTCGCTCTGCTGAAGCGGCCCGCTCGGCCGCAGGGTGGTGGTCATCGTCGAGTTCTACCCGCCCCGCGGCCCCGTGGCTACGGGTCGAGGTCCGAGGCCGCGCGCTCGTCGAAGACCCGCATCGCCTTGGCGGTCACGGGGCCGGGGGCGCCGAGGACGCGCCCGTCGATCCGGTGGACGCCCTGGACGTCGCGCAGGGTGGAGGTGAGGAAGACCTCCTCGGCGCGTTCCAGTACGTCGAAGGGGAGGTCGCTCTCCTTGGCCCCGGTCCATTCGACGGCGAGGGCCCGGGTGATCCCGGCGAGGCAGCCGGAGGCCACGGGCGGGGTGTGCAGTTCGCCGTCGAGGACGACGAAGACGTTGGAGCCGGTGCCCTCGCAGAGCTGTCCGACGGTGTTGGCGAAGAGGGCCTCGGAGGCGTCCTCCCGGTGCGCGCGGGCCAGGGCGACCACGTTCTCCGCGTAGGAGGTGGTCTTCAGGCCGGTCAGCGGGGAGCGCTCGTTGCGGACCCAGGGGACGGTGACGACTGCGGTGGTGTCGGGGCGGCGGGTGGTGCCGCCGAGGGCGACGACCAGGGTGGGGCCGGTCTCGCCGCGGTCGGAGCCGAGCGGGGACAGGCCGCCGGTGTAGGTGATCCGCAGCCGGCCGAGCGGCACGGGGTTGGCCTCCAGCACGGCGGCGCAGGCGCGGCGGACCTCGTCGAGGTCCGGGTCGGGCAGGCCGAGGCCGCGGGCGGAGCGGGTCAGCCGGTCGAGGTGGCGGGTGAGGGCGAAGGCCCGGCCGTCCTGGGCCTTGAGCGTCTCGAAGACGCCGTCGCCCACGGTCAGTCCGTGGTCCAGTACCGACACCTTGGCGTCCTCGGCGTCCCGCAGTGCTCCGTCGAGCCAGATCCTCACCGTACGGTCCCTCCACTCAGGTCGTGCGTCTCGTGTCTGCCCGACGCTACCGCGAGCAGCCGGGCGGCCTTCAGCTCCGTCTCGGCCCATTCGCGGTCGGGGTCGGACCCCCAGGTGATCCCCGCCCCGGTGCCGAAGCACAGCCGGGGTCCGCCGGGGGCCTCGCGGTCGATCCAGAACGTACGGATGCCCACGGCGAGCCCCGCGGTCCGCCGGTCGGCGTCGACCCAGCCGATGCCGCCGCAGTAGGGGCCGCGCGGGGCCGTCTCCAGTTCCTCGATGATCCGCAGCGCGGAGGACTTGGGCGCGCCGGTGACCGAGCCGGGCGGGAAGGTGGCGGCCAGCAGCTCGGGCCAGCCGGCGCCGTCGGCGAGTTCGCCGCTGACGGTGGAGACGAGGTGGACCAGACCGGGGTGCTCCTCCACGGCGCACAGCTCGGGGACGGTGACGGACCCGGTGGCGCAGACGCGGCCGAGGTCGTTGCGGACGAGGTCCACGATCATGACGTTCTCGGCGTGGTCCTTGGGGAGCAGGTCGGCGGCGGTGCGGCCGGTGCCCTTGATCGGTCCGGACGCGACGCGCGAACCGGAACGGCTGAGGTAGAGCTCCGGGGAGGCGGTGGCGATCTCCACGCCGTGCGCCGGCAGCCGAATCGTTCCGGCATAGGGGGCCGGGTTGCCGCGCGCCAGGAGGCTCGTCAGGGCGTCGACGTCGGCGGCGCCCGGGTCGGGCAGCGGAGCGGACATCACACGGCAGAGGTTGGCCTGGTAGACCTCCCCGGCCGCGATGTACTCGCGGATCCTGCGGACGCCGGTGACGTACGCGGCGCGGTCGAGGGAGGAGGACCAGTCGTCGGGATCGGGCCCGGACCAGGCGCCGGGCACGGGCGGGGGCACGGGATCAGGGCGTATGTCCCCGAAGCGCGCGCAGACCAGCCGCCCCTCGAAGTCGGCGGCCACCGCCCAGAACCCGGTGGAGTCGAGGGCGGAGGGGTCACTGGTGACGTCGCGGAGGTCGGTCGCGAGGAGGCCGCCGAAGCGGGCCAGGGGAGGCAGGTCGTGCACGGCTGCGAGTCTATGACCGGTGACGCGATGGCGCCGGTGAGGTGACGGACGGGTGACCGGCGGTGATCGTGCGGCAGCACGCTGCGGAAACGCGTTTTTGAGCTGGCCCGGGAATCCGCTAGAGTTCAACACGTCGCCAGGGAGCGAAGGGGCCGAAACCCCGGAGCGAACACGGTGACCTGCGGACGTAGCTCAGTTGGTAGAGCACCACCTTGCCAAGGTGGATGTCGCGAGTTCGAGTCTCGTCGTCCGCTCGAAGTGGGGGATTTCTTCCCGAGAACCCCCGCAGCTCCATGGTGGAGTGGCCGAGAGGCGAGGCAACGGCCTGCAAAGCCGTCTACACGGGTTCAAATCCCGTCTCCACCTCCAAGGACGATTAGCTCAGCGGGAGAGCGCTTCCCTGACACGGAAGAGGTCACTGGTTCAATCCCAGTATCGTCCACTGATCCGCAAGGATCCCCGCGCGATTAGCTCAGCGGGAGAGCGCTTCCCTGACACGGAAGAGGTCACTGGTTCAATCCCAGTATCGCGCACGCAGTTCATTGCATGACTTGTAGTACTGTTTGACCCGCGGCGTTCGAGCCGTGAAGCCCGCGCGATTAGCTCAGCGGGAGAGCGCTTCCCTGACACGGAAGAGGTCACTGGTTCAATCCCAGTATCGCGCACAGTCCGGAAGCCCCGGCCGTCTCGACGGTCGGGGCTTCCGCGTGTTCCGGCGGCGCTTGGGCCTCAGGACGAGAACAGCATCCGGCCGAAGCCGCCCTTGTGGTGGCCGTGGTGACCGTGGTGGCCGTGCCCGCCGTGCTGCGGAGCTCCCCAGGCGGGCGCCGGGGCGGCGTGCGGGGCCGGGTAGGGGGCCGGCGGCGCGGCGGGCGGGGGAACCTGCCCGTACTGGGCCGTGTACTGGGACTCCAGGCGGGTCAGCGCCTCCAGCTCGCCGTAGTCGAGGAAGATGCCGCGGCAGCCGCTGCACTGCTCTATCTGGACACCGTTGCGGTTGTACGTGTGCATCATCGCGTGACACTTCGGACACTGCATGACCGGATCAACTCCTCGCCGTTCGCGTCGACACCGGATGCATGCCCGGTGGCGTGGCCCTCACCCTACGACGGGGGGTGCGGAGCCAACTCGGGCGGGAGAGTGGCGATTCGGGCACAGGACTCCACCATCAGCCGCTCCGCCCCGTCGAGCGGACGCCGTGCCGTCGCCGCCTTGGACAGGGCGAGGGCCGCGCCCTGCACGGTCAGCGCCCGCGCGGCGAGGTCGAGTTCCGGCCAGGGGTCGGTGCCGGGCGGCCCGGCGGCCGGGCCGCCCGCGGCGCGGTAGGCGTCGAGGAAGCGCAGCCACGCCTCCGGCGCGAGCAGCCCCGCCGCGTACCAGGCCGCGGGGCGGGCCAGGTCCCAGGCGGGGGTGCCGAGGCCGAGGTCGTCCACGTCGATGAGCCGCCAGGGGCCGACCGGGGCGGGGTGGCGCACGAGCTGCCCGAGGTGGAGGTCGCCGTGGCACAGCGCCCCGCCGGGCGGAGCCACCGCCTCGCCCCGGGCCCATCGCGGCAGGGTCGCGGCGGCGGCCAGGACGGCCCGGGCGGCCCGGGGGTGTTCCGGCGGGGGGTGCGGCAGCGCCACGGCGGGCACGGGCGGGCGGGGGTGTTCGCGGGGGTCCGGCACGGGGTGCGGGGGCGCGGCCCCGGGCTCGGTGCGGTGGGCGGCCGGGAGGGCCCGGGTCAGGCGGCGCAGGGCCCGGGCCAGTTTGGCCGGGCCGCGCATCGGGGGGACCGGGCCGGGGACGGCGTCCGGCGGGGTGCGGTGCAGTGCCGCGAGCAGCCGGGCGGCGGCCTCCCAGGGGGCGTCCTCGGGGCGTTCCGGGTCCACGGGGGTCCCGTAGGGCCAGAGGGAGACGGGGCGGCCCTGGAGGGATCCGGTCCGCAGCGGGGGCAGCAGCACCCCGGCCAGCGCGTCGGCGCCGGCGATCCGCAGCCGCAGCGCGAGGGCCTCCCCGTCGGCGTCCCCGGCGTGGGCCTTGGCCACGGTGTCCCCGCAGCGCACCACGGTGCCGTCGCGCCGGTCGGCGAGGAGTTCGTACGGCCGTCCGCTCGCGCCGGAGCCCCAGGCCGCGAGCGCGGCGGGCAGTGCGGGGGTCATGCGGCGGCCCGTTGCGCGCGGGTCGCGGGAGCGCCCGTCCGTACGGCCGTGACACCGCCCGGCGTCGCGTACCGGATCATCGCGCCCCCCTTCTCCCACCTGGAGGGTACGGGGCTCCCCCGGCATTCCGCCGTCGGCCGGGCGGGTACGACAAAGGGTGCTGCCCGTCCGGCTCCCCAGCCGTACGGGCAACACCCTTCACCTGCCGTCCGTCGCGCCCCCGTCCCCACGGGGTTCGACAGGCCGATGTCCCGGCCCGGGCCGCTCTCCCGGGCCTGGTGCGCCGCTCAGCGCCCCAGCATCACGCCCACGGACGACGCCTGTGCCGCCACCTGATCGAATCCTCCGAAGACGAAGAGCAGGAGGGCGGCCAGGGGGAGCACCATGGCCGCGGCCACCAGCGGGTGACGCGTACCGGACTCATGGCCGTTGAACGCGAATGCCTTGCGTCCCTGCCGTGCGATGTCCGCCATGGTCCTCTCCCTGTCGTTTGGCAGCGGCGGGTTTGACCTCGGGGGACGAGTGCGCCACCCGCCGCTTGTCTTCAACACTAGGCGGGCGGAAGGCCCCTGGCCTCATGCCCTCGTACCCATTGCCGGGCCTCCGGGAGGATGACGTCCCCGCCCCCGACTACTCCCCTGGGTGGAGACCGCTCCCCCGATGTGGGGGTCTTCCCGGAGGGGATGACCGGAGGGTAGTGACTTCGCTCACTTCCGTCACTCCCCGCGCACGCGTGTCCTCGTACCGGGCGTTGACGCGCCCCTGCGGCCGTTCGGGCGGAAGCGGACCGCGCCCGGCCGCCCGGAAGGACCGGCGAGGTGCCAATCGCCTTGCCGCGAGGGCCCTTTGGGGAATGACACGGGTTCGGGACAAAGACTGCCCGATCGGGCGGATGAACCCCCAAGTGGCCTGCCCCGTACTGACAATCGAATCCTGCGGCGAGGGCGCGGCCTCTGAGCGCACATGGCGGATGGTCCGTAAGCTGTGCCAGGTCAACAGGACGACCGGTCAGCGGGGTGGACATGGCGATGATGCGGCTCCGGCGCGAGGACCCGCGTGTCGTCGGCTCGTTCAGACTGCACCGGCGGCTCGGCGCCGGCGGCATGGGCGTGGTCTACCTGGGCTCCGACCGGCGCGGACAGCGCGTCGCCCTGAAGGTGATCCGGCCCGATCTGGCCGAGGACCAGGAGTTCCGCTCGCGCTTCGCGCGCGAGGTGTCCGCCGCCCGGCGGATCCGCGGCGGGTG
Organism: Streptomyces sp. NPDC006512; assembly: GCF_040611935.1. Taxonomy (NCBI): domain Bacteria; kingdom Bacillati; phylum Actinomycetota; class Actinomycetes; order Kitasatosporales; family Streptomycetaceae; genus Streptomyces; species Streptomyces sp. NPDC006512. The sequence continues at coordinate 15,626 of NZ_JBEXPG010000049.1, forward strand.
CACGGCCCGGCTGGTGGCCGCCGACCTGGACGCCGAGCGGCCGTGGTTCGCCACCCAGTACGTCCCCGGCCCCTCGCTGCACGACAAGGTGGCCGAGGAGGGCCCGCTGACGGCCGCGCAGATCGCCGCCATCGGCGCGGCGCTGTCCGAGGGCCTGGTCGCCGTGCACGAGGCGGGGGTGGTCCACCGGGACCTCAAGCCCTCGAACATCCTGCTGTCCCCCAAGGGGCCGCGGATCATCGACTTCGGCATCGCGTGGGCCACCGGTGCGAGCACCCTCACGCACGTGGGCACCGCCGTCGGCTCCCCCGGCTTCCTCGCGCCCGAGCAGGTGCGCGGCGCCGCCGTCACCCCGGCCACGGACGTCTTCGCGCTCGGCGCCACCCTCGCCTACGCGGCCACCGCCGATTCGCCGTTCGGGCACGGCAGTTCCGAGGTCATGCTCTACCGCGTGGTCCACGAGGAGGCACACCTCCAGGGGGTGCCGGACGCCCTCGCGCCGCTGGTGTCGGCCTGCCTGGCCAAGGACCCGGAGGACCGGCCCACGACCCTCCAGCTGTCGATGCGGCTGAAGGAGATCGCCGCCCGCGAGGCGCAGGGGCTGGGCGACGGCCGGCCGCCGGCGCAGCGCGCCCGGGCGGAGCGGCCGACGGGACGGCTGGCCGACGAGTACGCCGAGCAGCGCACGGAGCGCCGTACGGGAGGCGGTACGCCCACGCCCCGCGCGCAGGCCCCGCACAGCGGGCCGCACTCGCGGCCCTCGTCCCCGCGGAACCCCGGGTCCACGGCGGGGCGTACGGGCGGGCGTCAGGCGCCGCGGACGACCGGGGCGGGACGGCGGCCTTCGCGGCCGGATCCGAAGCTGATGCGCCAGCGGCTGATCGTGTTCGTCGTGGTGACGCTCATCGTGGCCCTGGGCATCGCCCTCGCGCAGCGGCTCTGAGCGCTTGCGTGCGGACCGGTCCGGGCCGGTCCGCACGGGTGGAACGCGCGCGCTACGCGCGGCCGGCGCCGGCCACCGCGTAGAAGGCGACGGCCGCGGCCGCGCCCACGTTGAGCGAGTCGACGCCGTGCGCCATGGGGATGCGCACCCATTCGTCGGCCGCGACCAGGGCCTGCGTGGACAGGCCGTCGCCCTCGGCGCCGAGCATGAGCGCGACCCGGTCCAGGGACTTCGGTGCGGCCTCGTCGATGGGTGAGGCCTTTTCGTGCGGGGTGAGGGCGAGCAGCTTGAAGCCCGCTTCGCGCACCGAGTCCAGGCTCTTGGGCCAGGCGTCGAGGCGGGCGTAGGGGACGGAGAACACGGCGCCCATGGAGACCTTCACCGAGCGGCGGTAGAGCGGGTCCGCGCAGTCCGGGGAGAGCAGGACCGCGTCCATGCCGAGGGCGGCGGCGCTGCGGAAGATGGCGCCGATGTTGGTGTGGTCGTTGACGGCCTCCATGACGGCCACGCGGCGGGCCGAGGAGAGCAGTTCCTCGGCCGTGGGCAGGGGCTTGCGCTGCATGGAGGCGAGGGCGCCGCGGTGCACGTGGTAGCCGGTGACGCGTTCGGCGAGCTCCGGGGTGACGGCGTAGACGGGGGCGGGGAGCTCGTCGATGACGTCGCGCATGACGTCGACCCACTTGGCGGAGAGCAGCATCGAGCGCATCTCGTACCCGGCGTCCTTGGCCCGTCTGATGACCTTCTCGCCCTCGGCGATGAACAGGCCTTCCGCGGGCTCGCGCCGACGGCGGAGTTCGACGTCGGTCAGGCCCGTGTAGTCGCGCAGGCGCGGGTCGTCGGGGTCCTCGACGGTGATGAGATCAGCCACAGGGTGATACTGCCTTGTCCTGGGTGTGGTGCCAACGGCCTGTCAGGCGCCGGCGGTGGGGACTGCGGGGGTGGTGGGGGTTCCGGGGGTGGGCGTACCGGGCGTTCCGGGGGTGCCCACGCGGACGACCTCGCCGATCACGATGACCGCGGGCGGGCGGACCTCCTCGGCGCGGACGGTCGCGCCGACGGTGGCCAGGGTGGCGTCCACCCGGCGCTGGGTGGCCGTGGTGCCCTCCTGGATCACCGCCACCGGGGTGTCGGCGGAGCGGCCGTGGCGGACGAGGGCCTCGGCGATCAGGCCGATCTTGTCGACGCCCATCAGGATCACCAGCGTGCCGGTGAGCTTGGCGAGGGAGGCCCAGTCCACGAGGGAACGCTCGTCGTCGGGGCCCACGTGGCCGCTGACCACGGTGAACTCGTGCGCGACGCCGCGGTGGGTGACCGGGATGCCGGCCGCGCCGGGCACGGAGATGGAGCTGGAGATCCCGGGGACGACGGTGCACGCGATGCCCGCCTCGGCGAGGGCCTGGAGCTCCTCCATGCCGCGGCCGAAGACGTACGGGTCCCCGCCCTTGAGCCGGACCACGGCCTTGCCGGCCTTGGCGTGCTCGATCAGGGCGTTGTTGATGGCCTCCTGGGCCATGAACCGGCCGTACGGGATCTTCGCGGCGTCGATGACCTCGACGTGCGGGGGGAGTTCGTCGAGGAGGTCGCGGGGGCCGAGCCGGTCGGCGATCACGACGTCGGCCTCGGCGAGCAGGCGGCGGCCGCGGACGGTGATCAGGTCCGGGTCGCCGGGGCCGCCGCCGACGAGGGCGACGCCGGGGGTGTTCTTGTGGCGGTGGGCGGGGGCGACGAGGGAGCCGTCGCGCAGGCCCTCGACGATGGCGTCCCGGACGGCGGCGGAACGACGCGGGTCGTTGCCGGTGAGCACGGCGACGGTGACGCCCTCGACGCGGCCGGTGGCCGGGGTCCAGGCGGTGGCGGCCTCGGCGTCGTCGGCGCGCACGCACCAGACGCGCTTGGCCTCGGCCTCGGCGGAGGCCAGGTCGTTGGCCTCGCGGTCCCGGGTGGCGATGAGGGCGTACCAGGTGTCGGTGAGGTCGCCGTCCTGGTAGCGGCGGCGCTCCCAGCGGATCTCGCCGGTCTCCGCCATCGCGTCCACGGAGGGGGTCGCGGAGGGGGAGATGAGCAGGACGTCGGCGCCGGACGCGATGAGGGCGGGCAGTCGGCGCTGGGCGACCTGGCCGCCGCCGATGACGACGACGCGGCGCCCGGCCAGGCGGAGTCCTACGGGATAGGCGGGGTGTGCCGGGTTTGCCATGGCGGTTGCGGCTCCTGGTGCGGCGGGTCTGGGCTGGTGGAGCCGCTGCTGCGCTGGAGCGGCTTGACGGGTGTGAGGTGCGGGTTTCCTCCGTCCGGGACCACGATACGACCCGGCGGGGGCGGGGGGCTCGGGGGGCGGGGGGCTGCGGGTGCGCCGGGGGCAAAGGGATGCGGGGGCTGCGGGTGGGGCCGGGGTCGGGGACGGGGTGGGGTGTCGTCCGGGACGGGCATGATTTATGGCGCCCCGTCCGGAGTGTGTTGCCGGTCGGGACAGGGCGCCAACAAATCACGTTTTAGTCCCGGACGACACCCCACCCCGTCCCCGACCCCGGCCCGCAGACCGCTGCCCCGGAACCCGTGAAGCGGCCTCCGTGAAGCGGCCTCCGTGGGCGACCGGTGGTCCGGGCCCCGGGCGCTCGGCCCGACTGCGATCGAGGCGCGGGGGTGGGCCCCAGGGGCTGTCCTGGGGCCGGGGGCCGGGGGGTGGCTACTTCTCGGTGACGCCCGCCGAGTCGAAGGTGGCCACCTCGTGCATCGCGCGGGCCGCGCTCTGGACCAGGGGGAGGGCCAGCAGCGCGCCCGTGCCCTCGCCGAGGCGGAGGTCCAGGTCGACCAGCGGGCGCAGGCCGAGCTTGTTCAGGGCGGCGACGTGACCCGGCTCCGCGCTGCGGTGGCCCGCGATGCAGGCGGAGAGGGACTCGGGGGCGATGGCGCGGGCCACCAGGGCGGCCGCGCCGGCGCTCACGCCGTCCAGGATGACCGGCGTGCGGAGGGAGGCTCCGCCGAGGAGCAGGCCGACGATCGCCGCGTGCTCCAGGCCGCCGATGGCCGCCAGGACGCCGATCGGGTCCGCCGGGTCGGGCTGGTGGAGTTCCAGGGCGCGGCGTACGACCTCGACCTTGCGGGCGTGGGTCTCGTCGTTGATGCCGGTGCCGCGGCCGGTGACCTCCGCCGGGTCGACGCCGGTGAAGACCGAGATCAGGGCGGCGGAGACCGTGGTGTTCGCGATGCCCATCTCGCCGGTGAGCAGCGCCTTGTTGCCGGCGGCGACGAGGTCGCGGGCCGTCTCGATGCCGACCTCGATGGCCGCGACCGCTTCCTCGCGGGTCATCGCGGGGCCGACGGACAGGTCGGCCGTGCCGGGGCGGACCTTGCGCGGGAGGAGGCCGGTGGTGGCGGGCAGGTCGCCCGCCACGCCGACGTCGATGACGCAGACCTCGGCGCCGACCTGGTTGGCGAAGGCGTTGCAGACGGCTCCGCCGCCCAGGAAGTTCGCGACCATCTGGGTCGTGACCTCCTGCGGCCACGGGGTGACGCCCTGGGCGTGGACGCCGTGGTCACCGGCGAAGATCGCGACGGCGGCGGGCTCCGGGATCGGCGGCGGGCAGACCCGGGAGAGACCGGACAGCTGGGCGGAGATGATCTCCAGCATGCCGAGGGCCCCGGCGGGCTTGGTCATGCGCTTCTGCCGCTCCCACGCCTCGCCGAGCGCCTTCGCGTCGAGCGGGCGGATGCTGGCGACGGTCTCCGAGAGGAGGTCGTGCGGCTCCTCGCCGGGCAGCGCGCGGCGTCCGTACGTCTCCTCGTGGACGACCCAGGACAGCGGGCGGCGCTGGGACCAGCCGGCCTGCGCGAGCTCGGGCTCCTCGGGGAACTCGTCGACGTAGCCGACGCACAGGTACGCGACGACCTCCAGGTGCTCCGGGAGGCCGAGGGCGCGGACCATCTCGCGCTCGTCGAAGAAGCTGACCCAGCCGACGCCGAGGCCTTCGGCGCGGGCGGCGAGCCAGAGGTTCTCGACCGCGAGGGCGGAGGAGTACGGGGCCATCTGCGGCTGGGTGTGCCGGCCGAGGGTGTGGCGGCCGCCGCGGGTGGGGTCGGCGGTGACGACGATGTTCACCGGGGTGTCGAGGATGGCCTCGATCTTGAGTTCCTTGAACTGCTTGGCCCGGCCCTTCGGCAGCGACTTGGCGTAGGCCTCGCGCTGGCGCTGGGCGAGCTCGTGCATCGTCCGGCGGGTTTCGGCCGAGCGGATGACGACGAAGTCCCAGGGCTGCGAGTGGCCGACGCTGGGGGCGGTGTGGGCCGCCTCCAGGACGCGGAGCAGCACCTCGTGCGGGATGGGGTCGGTGCGGAAGCCCTTGCGGATGTCGCGGCGCTCGCGCATGACGCGCAGGACGGCCTCGCGCTCGGCGTCGGCGTACCCGGGTGCGGCTTCGCCGGCGGAGACGGCGGGGGTCTCGGGGAGTTCCGCGGCCTCGGGGGCTTCGGGGGCCTCGACCGGTACGGCCGGCTCGGCCGGGGGCTCGGCGGGGGCTCCGGCGGCCTCCGGGGCGGCCTCGGCGGGGGTCTCGGCCTCGGGGGCGGGTACGGGCTCGGGCTGCGGCTCGGCGGGGGCCTGGACCACCGTTTCTGCGGCGACCGGCTCGACCGGCACCTCGGCCACGGGCTCGACGGGGGTCTCGGCGGCCTCGGCGGGGGCCTCGGGGGCCTGGGCGGCGACCGGCTCGGCCGGGGCCTCGACGGGGGCCGGGGCATCGGCGGCCTCGGGCTGCGGGACGGGCTCGGCGGCCGGCTCGGGCTCGGGGGCTGCCACGGCGACGGGCTCCGGCGCGGCCTCGGGGGCCACCTCGGCCTCGGGGGCCTCCGGGGCCGGCTCCGGTACGGGCTCCGGCTCGGGGGCCGCCACTACGACGGGCTCCGGCGCGGCCTCGGGCTCCGCCACCGGCTCCGGTACGGGTTCGGGCTCCGGCGCGGCTTCGACGGCCGGCTCGGGCGACGGCACGACGGCCTGCTCCGCGACGGGCTCCGCGGCCGGCTCCGGCGCCGGCTCGGCGGCGGCGGTGACGGCGGGCTCCGGGGCGGCGGGCTCGGCGACGGGCGCGGGCTGGGCGGCGGGCGCGGCTTCGACGGCGGGCGCGGGGTCGGTGGCGGGCTCGGCTGCGGCGGCCGGGGCCTGGTCCGGCGCGGGCACGGGCTCGGCGGCGGGTGCCGGCTCGGCCGCGGGCGCGGTGGCCGCGGCGGGTTCCGCTGCGGGGACCGGCTCCGCGGGCCACGGGGCGTCCGCCGGGGCCGGGACCTCGCCGGGCTGCTGCGGGGCCGCCTGGGCGGCCTCGGCGCGCGGGACGTCCAGGTACTCGGGGCCGGTGGTCGGCGGCCCCGCGTGACGTACGGGCATGGGCTGGGGCATCGCCGCCAGGCTGGGCGCGGCGGCGGGCACCGGCTCGGGAACGGGCGCCGGGGCCGGGGCGGGCGCGGCGGCCGGGCCGCGGTCGGCGAGGGAGCGGACGACTCCGCCGGTGGCCTCGGGCACGGGCGGACCCATGTGGAGCGGGCGGCGCGCCGGGATCACCGGGGCCGCGGCCTGCATCGGGGAGGCGGGCGGGGGCACCACGAGACCGCCGAGGTCGAGGGCGCCCGAGTCACGGCCCCCGGTTTCGTGGGCGCCGGCGCTGTAGGCGGCGGGCTCGGCGTACGCGTCGGGGTATCCGGCGTCGGGGAAGGAGCCGTCCGGGAAGGCGCCCTCGGGGAGGGAGCCGTCGGGGAAGCCGTTGCCCGGCCGGGCCGGCTCCGCCTGCGGGTAGCCCGCGTCGGGGAAGCCGGGGTGGACGGGCTGCGGGTAGCCGGGTGCGGGGGGCTGCGGGTACTCGGTGTAGACGGGCTCGGCCGCGAAGTCCGCCGGGAAGGCCGGGACCGGCGGGACGACCTGCGGGTCGCTCCAGGAGCCCTGGGCGCTCGGCATCAGGAGCAGTTCCTCGTCCTCGGCCTCGGCCGGGTCGTCCACGAGGTCCTGGAAGGCGTAGCCCGCCGGAACCTGGGGCGGGACGGGGGGCAGCGGGGGAAGGGGCGGGACCGGAGCGGGGATGCCCTGCTGATCCACCATGCCCGCGTTGTCCGGGTGACCCTCGCCCGGGACCTGGCCGGTGTCAGTCATGCGTACCCCTCGCCCATCGATGTTGCCTCTTCGATCGCCCGGCGCCCACATGACCAACGAGCGTGGTTGCCGTGCGACGCGTTCGTCTCACCCGCGTCCGCACAACAACTCCTGAGCATTGTCGCGCTCGTCGGCCGCCGTGTCGGCCAGAAACCGGCACGGCCGGCTGTGGACTGCGCCACGTCGTGCGCGCTGTGGGGCAGTACGACGATCGGCCAGCCTACCCCGGGCCCGGCACTAGCGGCTCGGGGGGCGTTCGGCTGCCAGGAGGAACACGACGGAACGGTCCTGTTCGGCCCAGGTGCGGGTGTCGAGGCCGACGGACTGGAGCAGGGCGCACTCGACGGCGTACCCGTGTTCGGTGAGGGTGCGGCCGATGGCCTCGGCCTCGTCGCGCGTGGAGGCGTGGCTGACGATGCGTTCGGGGCGCCGGTCGGCGACGGCGGCGACGACCTCCGCTCCCCCGCCGGCGACGCGGACGACGTCGGGTTCGGGCAGGTTCTCCAGTACGAGCGGTGCGCGGCCGGGTACGACCTGGAGCTGGACACCGCGCTTGCGGGCGGCGGCGGTTACGCGTTCGCAGGCGCGCGGGTCGGCGTCGACTGCGATGACGGCGGCGCCGAGGGCGGCGGCGTCCACGGCGAGGGCACCGGAGCCCGCTCCGATGTCCCAGACGAGGTCTCCGGCGCGGGGGCCGAGCCGGGCGAGCTGGGCGGCGCGCAGGTGCGCCGACTCGCCCTCGCCGGTGGGTGCGGCGCCCGCGGGGAGGTCCTGGGGGCGGGCCCAGCCGCGGCCGGCGGCGAGGGCGGGGTTGCGGCCGAGCAGCCAGGCGGCTTCGGCGGGGTCCGCGGAGTGTCCCGCGCCGCCGATGACGATGACGACGTTGGGGTCGCGCCAGGTGTGGTCGGCGGCCTTGTCGGAGGTGAGGACGGTGACGCGTTCCCGGTCGGTGCCCAGTTCCTCGCAGATGACGAAGGTGCGGTGGACTCCGTCGAGGAGCAGGGCGAGTTCGGCCGGTCCGGCGCCGGGTGAGGTGAGGACGGCGACCTTGCCGTGGGCCCGGCAGACGTTGACGGCGCGTCGGAGGGTGCGGGGGTGGGCGACGACGACCTGGGCGTCGTCCCAGGGCATGCCGGCGCGGGCGAAGGCGGCGGCGACGGCGGACACGGCGGGTACGACCTCTACTTCGAGGCCGTGTTCGGGGGCGCGCAGGGTGCGTACGACGCCGAAGAACCCGGGGTCTCCGTCGGCGAAGACCACGGCGGTGCCGCGGTGTCCGGCGATGCGGCGGGCGGCGAGGCCGAGGCTGCCGAGGCGGATGCGTTCCGCGGTGGGCGGGACCTCGGGCAGCGCGAGGTGGTGGGCGGCGCCGGCCACCAGGGTGGCGGCGGAGAGGGCGGACCTGGCGGCCGCGGTCAGCGGCGAACCGTCCCAGCCGATCACCGTGACCCGGTCGGCCATCGTCGTCAGTCTCCTGGGGTGGGGGGCAGGCGAAGCTTCGTCTGGGGGTCGGGCACGGTGAGACTACCTGGTCATCGGGTCAGTTCCAGTCGGCGCCGACGGGGTGGCCGCTCGCGTCGGCCCGCTGTCCGAAGGGGTACCGGGCGTCGTCGCCGGGGCGGCTCTCGTAGGCGTCGTACCGCTCGTAGCCGTCGTACCCGTCGTATCCGTCGGCGTCGTCGAGGTCCTCGGGGACCAGGCTCCAGACGATGAGGTCGGTGCGGGTCTCCTGCCAGCTGCCGTCGGTGTCCTGGGTGCGCACTATCCAGGCGTTGCGCAGGACGCCCTCGCTGATGCAGCCGATCTTCTGGGCGACCTGCTGGGAGGCGGTGTTGTCGGCGGCGGTGCGCAGTTCGAGGCGTTCGAAGCGCTGGTCGCGGAAGAGCCATTGGGCGATGGCGAGCACGGATTCGCTGGCGTAGCCCTCGCCGCGGGCCCAGGGCGCGGTGACGTACCCGACCTCGGTGGTGCGGGTGTGCCAGTTGGTGTTTTGGAGGTGCACGATGCCGACGAGGCGCTGGGTGAGGAATTCGGTGACGGCGAAGACGATGCCGCGGCCCTCGGTCCGTTCGGCGTGGGCGTGCCGGGTGGCCCAGCCGTGGGCGTCGGCGTGGGTGTAGGGGTGCGGGGCCGAGGTCCAGGCGGTGATGTGCTCGTCGTTCATCATCTCGGCGAGCGCGGTGACGTCCTCTTCCTCGAAGGCGCGCAGCACCAGCCGGTCCGTGCTGATGGTGACGTCCGGGAAGGTGGTAGTCATGCGCAGCTCCATGCCTGAGACCGTGGTGCGGGACCGTTCGTGCGGGTCGTAGGCCACAGCATGCAGCATCGGCCGGGGGATGTGCAGGGCCGGGCTGCCCGGAAGCGGGCAGCCTCCGGGCAGACTTCGGCCCCGCGCGCCCTGGCGGGTGCGCGGGGCCGGGAATCCGGCGCCGACCAGGCGGTCTTCCGTCGGCGGGCCTTCCGTCGGCGGGGTGCGTCAGGAGGCGGCGGGGGCGCCGAAGGCCGGGGTGACCGAGCCCTGGTACTTGTCCTCGATGAACTTCTTGACCTCGTCGGAGTTCAGGAGCTTGGCGAGCTTCTGGACGCGCGGGTCGTTCTGGTTGCCGTCCTTGACCGCCAGGAAGTTGGCGTACGGGTTGCCGTCGGCCTTCTCCAGGACCAGGGCGTCCTTGGCGGGGGCGAGGTTGGCCTCCAGGGCGTAGTTGCCGTTGATGATCGCGGCGTCGACGTCTCCCAGGGCGCGCGGGACCGTGGCGGCCTCCAGCTCCTTGAACTCCAGGCCCTTCTTGTCGGTGATGTCGGACAGCTTGGCGCTGGTGCCGACACCCTCCTTGAGGGTGATCAGGTTGTTCGCGGCGAGCAGCTGGAGGGCGCGGCCCTCGTTGGTGGTGTCGTTGGGGACGGCTATGGTCTGGCCGGCCTTGATGTCGGAGAGGGCCTTGACCTTCTTCGAGTAGAGGCCGAGGGGCTCCAGGTGCACGTTCACGACGGGCACGATGTGCGTGCCGTTCTTCTTGTTGAAGTCGTCGAGGTACGGCTTGTGCTGGAAGTAGTTGCCGTCGACCTGGCCCTGCTCGGTGGCGGTGTTGGGCAGGACGTAGTCCGTGAACTCCTTCACCTCCAGCTTGAGGCCGTCCTTGGCCGCGAGCTTGTCCTTGACGAAGTTCAGGATGTCGGCGTGCGGGCTCGGCGAGGCCGCGATGACCAGCGGCTTGCTCTCGTCGACCTTGCCGCCGTCGGCCTTGGTGGACGAGGACGGGTCCGAGGAGCTGCCGCAGGCGGTGAGGCCGAGGGCGAGGGCGGCGGAGGCGGCGGCGAAAGCGGTGAGCTTGATGTTCTTGCGCACGAAGAGTGCCTTTCTTGCTGCGGGTACGGGGTACGCGCGGGGGTGGTGGCCCAAGCACGACAAGTGCGGGCCTTCTTGGGGTGGAGAGGTCTTGCGGGCCGGTTCAGGCAGTCCGGCCGCGGCGGGACAGGACGCGGACGACGCCGTCGCCGATCAGCTGGACCACCGTGACGAGGGCGATCAGGATCACGACGGTGGCGATCATGAAGCCGGTCTCGAAGCGCTGGAAGCCGTAGGTGATGGCCTTGGAGCCGAGTCCTTCGCCGCCGACGGCGCCGGCCATGGCCGAGTAGCCGATCAGGGTGATCAGGGTGGTGGTGACGGCGGCGATCAGCGAGGGCAGGGCCTGCGGGAGCAGGACCTTGCCGACGAGGGTCGGGATGCCGCCGCCCATGGACTCGACGGCCTCGACCAGGCCGTGGTCCACCTCGCGGACGGCGGTCTCGACGAGCCGGGCGAAGAAGGGGATGGCTCCGATGGACAGCGGCACGATCATGGCGGTGGGGCCGATGAAGGTGCCGACGACCGCGGTGGTGAAGGGGATCACGGCGATGAGCAGGATGATGAACGGCAGCGAGCGGCCTATGTTCACGATCACGCCGAGGACCTTGTTGAGCGGCTGGTTCTGCAGGAGGCCGCCCTTGTCGGTGAGGACCAGCAGGACGCCGATGGGCAGTCCGCCGAGGACGGTCACCAGGGTGGACCACAGCACCATGTAGAGGGTGTCGTACGTGCCCTGGGTGAGCAGGGGCTGCATCTCGGACCAGGTCACTTGGCACCATCCTTGACCAGTGCGGCCAGCTCGGAGTCGACGTCCGGCGTCGTGGGGGCTTCGTCGACGACGTCGACCTGGAGGCCCTGCTCGCGCAGGAAGCCGACCGGGACCACGTTCTCCTCGTAGCGGCCCGGGAGCTCGATGCGCATGCGGCCGACCTGCCGGCCTGCGACGGTGTCCATGGCGGCGCCGAGGATCGAGATGTCGATGTTGTAGGTCCGCGACAGCTGGGAGATGACCGGCTGGGTGGCGGCGTCGCCGTGGAAGGTGACGTCGACGACCGTGCGGTCCGGGCCGGTGGCGGTGCCGCTGACCGGGAAGAGTTCCCCGGCGAGCTCGGAGCCGGGGGTGGCGAGGAGCTCGGCGACGGTGCCGGACTCGATGACCCGGCCCCGCTTCATCAGCGCGGCGGAGTCGCAGACGGCCTTGACGACGTCCATCTCGTGCGTGATGAGCAGGACGGTCAGGCCGAGCTGGCGGTTGAGGTCGCGCAGCAGCTGGAGGATGGAGCGGGTGGTCTCGGGGTCGAGGGCGCTGGTGGCCTCGTCGGAGAGCAGCACCTTGGGGTCGCCGGCCAGGGCGCGGGCGATGCCGACGCGCTGCTTCTGGCCGCCGGAGAGCTGGGCGGGGTAGGCCTTGGCCTTGTCGGCGAGGCCCACGAGGTCGAGGAGTTCGGCGGCCTTGCGGGAGCGCTCGCGGCCGGAGACCCCGAGGATCTCCAGGGGCAGCTCGATGTTGGCCTGGACGGTGCGGGAGGACAGCAGGTTGAAGTGCTGGAAGACCATGCCGATGCGGCTGCGGGCCTCGCGGAGTTCCTTGCCGGCGCGCCGGCCGCGGCCGGCCAGCGCGGTGAGGTCGACTCCGTCGACGGTCACCGTGCCGGTGGTGGGGCGCTCCAGCAGGTTCACGCAGCGGATGAGGGAGGACTTGCCGGCTCCGCTCTGGCCGATGACTCCGTATACCTCGCCCTCGCGGACGTGGAGGTCGACGCCGTCCAGGGCGGTGACCTCGCGGCCACGGGACTGGTAGACCTTCGTGAGGCCCGATGTGGTGATCACAGGAATTCCGTCGCTGTCGAGTGCACGGCGCAGCGGGTGCCGGGCACGGGGCAAACATCTGGGGACGCGATACGGGCCGAACCGTCACAAAGGGATGGCACCGGCGCGTGCGCGGGGCAGGAGCGGTCCGTAGGGCCGGTCATGGGGTGACGCGGTGTGCGGAGCGGCTCGGCCGGTCTCGCTTCGGGGCGCGAGACTGCAGGAAAGGGGCCCTCAGAAGGCGCACATTCGACACATACAACGAGCACCGGGCGTCATCGTCGCCTCGGTCGCAAGGGTGCGGCTGCTCGTCGTGGTCATGTGCCCAAGTAAAGCAGACATGGCGACTCACCGATCAATGCTGTCCGGATAGCGGACGTAATCCGACCGCATTACGGACAACACCGGTCACCTTCAGCCGGTCGTCTCAAGCGTCACTCCGGCGTCCGTGACCAGTGCGGACACGGCCGAGAGGTCCCGTACGACCACGTCCGCGTCGAGCTCCGCGGCGGTGTGCGTTGTGGTCAAGGCCACGGTCGTCATGCCGGCCGCGCGGCCGGCGGCCAGGCCCGCCGGGGCGTCCTCGAAGACCACGCAGCGCGCCGGGTCCACGCCCAGACGCCGCGCGGCGAGCAGGAAGGGCTCCGGGTCGGGCTTGCCTCGGGTGATGTCGTCGGCGGCGACCAGCTCGGGGAAGTCGATGCCCACCTCGCGCAGGCGGGCCTCGGCCAGCGGGCGGGTCGCGGAGGTGACCACGGCCCAGCGGTCCGCGGGCAGCGCGGACAGCAGTTCCTTGGTGCCGGGGAGCAGGACGACACCGCCGGGGACGTCCTCCACCTCCAGGTTCTCGATGCGGACGAGGGCCCCGGCCCGGGCCTCCTCGGGCAGCAGCTCGGCGATGATCTCCGTCGCGGGGCGGCCGTGCAGTTCGACCCGGGCGAACTCCTCGTCGGTGATGCCGTGCTCCCGGGCCCAGCGGGCCCAGCAGCGGTGCACGGAATCCATCGAGGACACGAGGGTGCCGTCGTTGTCGAACAGCAGGGCTTCGGCATGCAGCTTCATGCCATCCAGCAAAGCCCGGGACCAGGGGTGAGCGCATCGGGTCTTTCGGCCCGTAATACCCTCGCTGCATGCTCGTCGCCCTGACGGTCGCCATCGGTGCGGCCGCCCTCGCCCTCGCCGCCTGGTGCGGCCACGCCGCATGGCGGGACCAGCCGACCAAGGACTGGCACTTCATCGGCATGGCCGTGGTGACCGTCCTGGTCCTGGCCCAGCTGGTGGTCGGGCTGGTCCAGCTGGCCCGGGGCGAGAAGCCCGGCCAGGGCACGGTGATCTTCGTGGCCTACCTGCTGGGCGCCTTCGCGGCGGTCCCGGCCGCCGGGATGCTCTCGCTGACCGAGCGGACGAAGTGGGGTTCGGTGACGGTGGCCGCGGGCGCGGTCGTCCTCGCCGTGCTCGAAGTACGGCTCTACGACATCTGGGGAAGCACCGGTGCCTGACACCCACACGACCGCGACCGAGCCCGCGGGACGCAAGCGTCTCGTCTCCGGCCCGGGACTGCTGCTGGTCTGGCTCTACGGGGTCATGGTGGTCGGCGCGGTCTCGCGGTCGGCCTACCAGATCTCCACCGAGTTCGACCGGGCCCCGCTGGCGTACTCGCTGTCCGGGGCGGCCGCCCTCGCCTACGCCTTCATCACGTACTCGCTGGTGCGGGGCGGGGAGCGGGCCCGCAAGGCGGCACTGGTCTGCTGCGCCGCCGAACTGGCCGGCGTCCTCGCCGTGGGCACCTGGACCCTGGTGCGCCCCGAGGCCTTCCCCGACGCGACCGTGTGGTCGGACTTCGGGATGGGCTACCTGTTCATCCCGGTGGTCCTGCCGGTCACCGGGATGCTCTGGCTGCGCGCCAAGCGGTGAGAACGGCCCCGCGCGGCGGGACCGTTCGCACCTCGCGCATCGACGGGGCGGGGGTCAGGCGCTGACCGCGAAGTCGGTGGCTTCCTTGGCTTCCTTCTCCAGGATCACCAGCCGCACCCCGTCGGAGGCGGTGCGGTTGCCGACCGCCAGGTAGCCGGCCTTGCGGTAGAGGCGCAGGTTCGACTCGCTCTTGTGGCCCGTGTGCAGGCGGAACCGGTTCGTGGAGCCGCGGCCCGCGAGGGCCTCCTCGACCGCGCGCAGCAGGCGGGCGCCGAGGCCGTGGCCCTGGAGCCGCGGGTGCACGCACAGCTTGGCGATGCTCGCCGTGCCGTCCTCGCCGAGCCTGCCGCGCACCGTGCCGACCACCTCGTCGCCGAGCCGGGCCACGAGGACGGTGTCCGCCGCCAGCTCCGCCTTCAGGGAGTCCAGGGACTGGGTGAGCGGCTGGATCAGGTAGTTGCCGTAGAGCTCGGCCTCCCGCTGGAACGCCAGATACTGCAGCTTGAAGATCTGCTCGGCGTCCTCGGCGGTCGCCGCCGAAATGGTCACGCTCATGCCCATGTGCGCATGCCTCCCGCTCACCTGGTGGCCCTCTGGTCTACCGCTCCCTTCCCCGAAGGCCAGGAGCGCCAACCTCTGCAGCGAGCATTCTGCGCAGACATCCCAGGCATCGGGAACGGACGGGCCCCAAACTTCCTTGTGAGATACCCAACTCTCCTGCGATTTCACGGTAGGTAAGGTCCCTCGGCGAAAGAAGTGCCCCTATGAGTTCCGGACAGCGTCCGGGCAACCGGGCGACCGCCGATCGGAGGGCCCGCTTCTCCTCGCCGTGCAGCAGCGCGCCTTCCGGCTCCCCGACCGCGTCCGCAGGGGAGCCGCCGTACGGGACCTCGCGCCGGGCCCGCCGCCGTGCGAGCCGGGCTTCGGCCCGCACCGCCCGCCGCAGCCAGCGGGCCCGTCCGGTGGGGCCGGGGGAACCGGTGGGGCCGGGGTCGCGCGGTCCGTGCTCCAGCAGCCTGACCCAGACGGCCTGTTCCAGGTCGGCGGCGTCGACGCCGGTGCCCGGGGCTTCCGCGGCGGCCTCGGCGGAGAGCAGCGGGCCCAGCTCGTTCAGGAGGTCGGAGTCCTTCATGAGGTCCATGCCGGGCGGGACGCGGGTGCCGGGCCGGGCGGTTTCCGCGCCGGACCCGGAACACCCGTACGGGTCCCGGGGCCTAGCGGTTGACGCCGCGTCCGGGGCGGAAGGCCTCCGCCGCGAGCAGGCCGGTGTCCGGGTTGTCGGTGAAGATCCCGTCGATGCCCTGTTCAAAGTACTTCGCGAAGGCGCCGAAGGCGTCCCCGTACGCGGCCGGATCCGTGCCCTTGCGGTACTCGGCCGGCAGGAAGCTGTTCTCGTTGCGCGCGGTGTAGGGGTGCAGCAGCAGGCCCCGGGCGTGGGCGTCCTTGACGAGGGTGGTGGGGGCGCCGAGCTTTCCGGCCGCGTCCCGCGGGATGACCAGGTCCAGGGTGGGCCCGATGCCCTGGGCGAATCCGGCGATCCACTTCAGGCCCTCGGGCTTGACGAGGTCGGCCACCGTGCGGGGGTCCTTCGCCACCTCGAAGTCCCAGGGCCGGGTGTTCGCGGCGGAGAGCAGCACCACGCGCGGCGCGGAGACCAGCCGCGAGAGCCGCTGGATGCTGGAGGGTTCGAAGGACTGGAGGAAGAGGGCGGCGTCCCGGCCGTCGCGGCCGTAGCGGCGCAGGAGCCGGGCGAGGGGCTCCTCCAGGCCGAGGCCCAGGGCCCGGAAGTAGGTGGGGTGCTTGGTCTCCACGTGCAGCCAGACCTGCTTGTCGCGGCGGCGGCTCTCCCTGTTGGCCCAGCGCAGCACCTCTTCGAAGGTGGGGACGGCCCACCGGCCGTCGTAGAGCGTGTTGCGCTGGCGGACGGCGGGGATGCGCTCCTTCGCGCGCAGGGTCTTCAGCTCGGCGAGGGTGAAGTCCTCGGTGAACCAGCCGGTGACGGAGACCCCGTCGACGGACTTGGTGGTGCGCCGGGCGGCGAACCCGGGGTGGTCGGCGACGTCGGTGGTGCCGCCGATCTCGTTCTCGTGGCGGCACACCAGGTGGCCGTCCTTCGTGGGGACGAGGTCCTGTTCGATGACGTCGGCACCGAGGTCGAGGGCCAGCTGGTACGAGCCCAGGGTGTGCTCCGGCCGGTAGCCGCTGGCGCCCCGGTGGCCGATGACCGTGGGGACCGGCAGGTCCCGGTAGCCTCCCCCGCCGTGTCCCCCGTCGGACGCGGCGGGGGCCGCGGAGGCCGTTCCCGCCCCGAGGGCGGTGATCGAGGTACCGGCCGCCAGGACCGCCGCCCCCAGGACCGTGCGCCGCGCTGCCCCACCCTGTGTCATCCGTGCCACTCCTCGGTCTGAAAGGGGCTCGCTGTCCCGGGGTTCCGGGTGTCCCGCGGCCCGAATCGGCGTGCCGATGGTAGGCAAGGGAGGGTGTCGGGGACGGGGTCCGCGGCGGAACATGGCGGAAACGTGCGTCAACATCGCGTATCCACCGCGTGAACCCGATGTGCGATCAGCCCTGACCCGCGAGTATCGTCCTCACCTGCACTACCGCCGTGTGGTGCGAAGCCGCTTTTCGATGCCGGAGGGCTCACGTTGTTCCGTACCGCGCTCATCAAAGCCACTGTCGGACCGGTCATGCGCATGATGTTCCGCACCCGCGTGGAGGGCATCGAGAACATCCCCGGCACCGGTCCGGTGATCCTGGCGGGCAACCACCTCACCTTCATCGACTCGATGATCCTTCCGCTGATCTGCGACCGTACGGTCCACTTCATCGGCAAGGACGAGTACGTGACGGGCAAGGGCCTCAAGGGCCGGCTGATGGCGTGGTTCTTCACCGGCTCCGGCATGATCCCGGTCGACCGTGACGGCGCCAACGGCGGGGTCGCGGCCCTGATGACCGGCCGCCGCATCCTCGAAGAGGGCAAGATCTTCGGCATCTACCCCGAGGGCACCCGCTCCCCCGACGGCCGCCTGTACCGGGGCCGCACCGGCATCGCCCGCCTCACGCTGATGACCGGCGCCCCCGTGGTCCCGTTCGCGGTGATCGGCACGGACAAGCTCCAGCCCGGCGGCGCGGGCATGCCCCGCCCCGGGCGGGTCACCGTCCGCTTCGGCGAGCCGATGGAGTTCTCCCGCTACGAGGGCATGGACCGGGACCGCTACGTGCTGCGCGCCGTCACCGACTCGGTGATGGCCGAGGTCATGCGGCTGTCGGGCCAGGAGTACGTCGACATGTACGCCACCAAGGCCAAGGCCGCCTGACGCCCGATCACTGGCGCTGGAGGGACCGGCTGACGCCCGCCGCCGTCGTGGTGGCGAGGATCCAGCCGGTCACGACCAGCAGGTACGACAGCCACTGGTACCAGCCGCCCGGCGCGTACGCCGCCTCCTGCCCGAAGCCGACGATCGGCACCATCAGGTCGATCGTGTAGAACACCGGGTTGAAGTCGGGGGCCTCCCCCGGCTTCAGGGCCCGCGGCGGATGCGTTCCGTAGGCGACGGCCCCGGTGAGCAGCAGCGCCGCCAGCCAGCCCGCCGCGCGCAGCGGCCGGAAGCCGTAGCCGACGGTGACGTCCTGGATCAGCCCCCACAGCCGGGCCGGGCGGGGCAGGGTCCGGCGGTGGCGGCGGAGCTTGGCCAGCTGGACGGTCCGGGCGGCCGCCTCGTCGCCGGCCGTGCGGTAGGCCGCCGCGAGCTGTTCGTAGGCGTACGGGAGGTAGCCCGACTCCTCCCGTTCCAGCGCGGGCAGCCGTTGCTCGGCCGGGAGGTGCGGGGCGAGGGTGCGGTAGGTGAGGCCGTCCATGCGGATCCGGTCGGGCCAGGTCTCGGGCAGCACGTGCAAGAGGTCGAACTGGGAGCGGCGCAGGTTCACCGTCCCCCGGATGCGCTCGCAGCGCCGCAGCCACATCTCGCCGATGACGCAGCTGGAGGCCCGCAGGGCGACCCCGTCGGGGTTCGCGAACGAGGCGTGGCCGAAGTAGACCTGGCCCGGTATCCGGGCCCCCGTGAGGTTGACCAGGCCGCGCGCCTCCATCCGTCCGGCGCGCAGGTCCGTGCCGACGGCGAGGGTCTCGGCGTGCAGGGCGACGCCGCCGGGGTTGAGCAGCCGGGCGTCGTCCAGGTCGATCCGCCCGCCGACCGTGGAGCCGTTGAAGCGGGTCTCCCCGTGCACGGTGGCCCCGAGGGCGATGACGTCGGTGCCGATCTCGGCGTGGTTCAACTGGAGCGGCGCCTCCGCCGCCTCCTGCGGGTCGCCCTCGCCCGGCGGGACCCCGATGACGGACCGGGTCAGGAAGAGGCCGCCGGCTATCCGGGCCCCGGTGAGGCGGACCGGGCCGGTGAGGCGGCAGCCGGACAGTTTGAGCGCGCCGTCGACGCGGACCACGCCGGCGGTCAGCCCGGGCAGGGTGGAGGCGTTGACGACGAAGGCCCGCAGCTGCGCCCCGTAGAGCACGGGCCGGAGCTCGAACCAGCAGGCGCGCAGCCGGACGGGGTGGTCGACGACGGCGTACTTGAGGTTGAACGGTCCGGTGATCCGGACGCCCTTGAGGTTGAGTCCGGCGACCTGGCCCTCGATCCGGGGGCCGTTCAGCAGCAGGGCGGTGAGCACCTCGGCGCGTACGGTCCGCTCGGGGCCCCAGGACGCGCCGGCGGCGGCGCTCTCCCCGGGATCCGGCCGGAAGTCGACGCGGGCGCCGCGGGGGAAGGCCTCCCACACGCGGCGTTCGGCCGGGGTCAGGTCGTTGATCTCCATCGCCGGGATGGTGTCCCGCGGTTCCGCGCGCTGTCAACCGCGTTCGGGGCACCGCCCCTTGGCCTGCTGACGGGGGGTCAGTGTCCGACGCCGTCCTGGAGCTTCTGGCCCCTGAGGAGGTACCAGGCGGCCGCGGCGGTGGCGAGGAGGACGGCGGCGCCCACGCCGGAGGCCAGCCGCAGTCCGTCGACGAAGGCCTCCTGGGCGGAGCCGACCATCTGGGAGGCGGTCTGCGGGTCCAGGGTCCTGGCGGCTTCCACGGCGCCGCCGAGCGACTCGTGCGCGGCGTCGGCGACGGGGGCGGGGACGCCGGCCGGGGCGGTGAAGCCCTGGTAGACGCCGGTCACGATGGAGCCGAGCAGGGCGATGCCGAGCGCGGCGCCGAGTTCGTACGCGGTCTCGGAGACGGCGGAGGCGGAACCGGCCTGCTCCTTGGGGACGCTGGAGAGGATCACGTCGGCGGTGACGGTGAAGGAGAATCCGGCTCCGAGGCCGACGACGAGGAGGGCCGCGCCGAGCAGCGGGTAGCCGGTCTCCTTGTGGATCACGGTGAGCACGGCGAGGGCCAGCCCGATGGCGGCCAGGCCGCCCGCCACGATGCCCCGTACCGAGTACCGGCGGGCGTAGCGGCCCGCGACCAGTCCGGTGGCCACCGCGCCGATCGCGGCGGGCAGTTCGGCCAGGCCCGCTTCCAGGGGGTCGCGGCCCTGCACCAGCTGGAGGAACTGGGAGAGGAAGAAGACCAGGCCGGAGAGGCCGAAGACGGTGAGGAGGTCGGCGAGTACCGCGCCGGAGAAGCCGCGGTGCTTGAAGAGCCGCATGTCGAGGAGCGGGGAGGGCAGGGTGAACTGGCGCCGGACGAAGGCGTAGAGGCAGCCGGCGCCGATGACGGCGGCGGCCCAGACGCCGCCGGTCAGGCCGTGGGTGGCGGCTTCCTTGACGGCGTAGACCACGCCGATGACGCCGACGAGCGACAGGGCGACGCTGACGAGGTCCCAGGGGCCGGCGACCGGGTTCTTGGACTCGGGCAGCAGCTTGATCCCGACGAGGACCAGCGCGATCATGACGGGCAGGTTGATCAGGAAGACCGAGCCCCACCAGAAGTGCTGGAGCAGGGCTCCGCCGACGACGGGCCCGACGGCCGCGCCGGCCGAGGCGGTGGCGCCCCAGATGCCGATGGCGAGGCTGCGCTCCTTCGGGTCGTGGAAGATGTTGCGGATCAGCGCGAGGGTGGACGGCATCAAAGTGGCGCCGGCCACGCCGAGCAGGGCCCGGGCGACGATCATCATCTCGGGGCTGGTCGCGTAGGCGTTGAGGACCGAGACGGCGCCGAACGCGGTGGCGCCGACGAGCAGCAGCTTCTTGCGGCCGATGCGGTCGCCGAGGGAGCCCATGGAGACGAGCAGTCCGGCGATGACGAAGGAGTAGATGTCGCCGATCCACAGCAGCTGGGTGCCGGACGGCTTGAGGTCCTCGCTCAGGGCGGGGGTGGCGAGACCGAGTACGGTGGCGTCCACCGCGACCAGCAGTACGGCCAGGACGAGCACGGAGAGCGCCAGCCAGCGGCCGCGGCGCTTGTCCTCCGCCCCTGTCCGCCGGTTCAGCTGTTCGGTACGGCTCATCACTCCACGCTCCGTCGTGCGCCACCGAGCAGCAGCTCGATGATCATGTACTGGAAGTCCTTGGCGGCGACCCGGCCGTCCATGACGGCCCAGGCGCAGGTGCCCACGAGGCCGTAGAGGGCCTCCGTCAGCCAGGCGGGGCTCAGGTCGATCCTGATGTCCCCCTCCTGCTGGCCGCGCCGGAAGAGGGCGCTGACGCGGGCGTCGAGGCGGGCCCAGCCCTCGTTGACCTGGTCGCCCTCGAAGAGCTGGTTCTCGGTGACGAGGAAGGCCAGCAGCTGGGCGTTGGGCTCGATCTCGGCGACCAGGCGCCGCAGCACCTCCACCGCCGTGCCCTCGTCGAGGCGGGCGTTGTCGAAGGCGACCTCGAACTCCCGGATGCCGAGTTCCTCCAGGGCGCGCACGAGGGCGTCGCGGCCGGCGAAGTGCCGGTGGAGGGTGGCGCGGCCGATTCCGGCGGCGCGGGCGACCTCGTCCATCGTCGCGGTCGATTTGCGGGAAAGCAGGGCGGCCGCGTCGCGGAGCACCTGGTCACGATCCATGGCCATGAGACAAGCATAACCCGAATGAGACGCCGGTGTCTCATTCATAGGAAAAACGGGCTGCCGTACGGGCAGCCGGAAGGGAACCTGAGCCGATGAGGCCACTCCTGCTGATCGACGTCGACGGACCGCTGAACCCCTACGCCGCCAAGGCGCAACGCCGCCCCGAGGGCTACGCCACCCACCGGATGCGGCCCACGGGCTGGCGGGCGGCCGAGAGCGCGAAGCCGCTGCGGGTCTGGCTGAATCCCGCGCACGGCGCGGAGCTGCTCGCGCTGGCGGACGCGTACGAGCTGGTCTGGGCGACGACCTGGAAGGACGAGGCCAACGACTGGATAGGCCCGCACCTGGGACTGCCCCGGCTGCCGTTCATCGACTGGCCGCAGATGCACGGCCGGGCGCCGCGCGGCACCTTCTGGAAGACCCAGTACGTCCTGGAGTACGCGGGCGGGCGGCCCTTCGCCTGGATCGACGACGACATCACGGCCATGGACCGCGAGTACGCCGACCTCCACCACCCGGGCCACGCGCTGCTGCTGCGGATCGACGAGCGGATCGGCCTGACCAGGGCGGACTTCGACGACCTGGCCACCTGGGCGGACGCACTGTGATTCGATGACCACTACCCGTGTTCGCCGCGTGTCATGCCGGGACGTCAACGGGCCGGGCCGAAGAGTCCCCCGTCGAACGAACGCTCCCCCGGCGGGCCGCTGTGATCATTTGGAGTGACCGCGCCCGCGAGACCTTCCCCGGCCGGTCGCGGAACTGGGAGTCTCCTCTCCAGTGAGCCCTTACCCGGGGCGGGTTCACCTGCATCGATTCCGTCTTCGGCAGGGAGAGAACCATGAACGGATCAAGGAAGCTGGCCCTCGGCGCCACGGTGACGGCACTCGCGATCGGAGGCGCCCTCGCGGTGTCCTCCGCGTCGGCCGAGCCGCAGCAGGCACAGCGGGCCGCCGCGACCACCACCGCCTGGGCCAAGATCGCCGCGAACGGACAGTTCCTCGGCGGACAGGGCATCGGCGGGATCAACAAGTTCGGCATCGGGCGCTACAACGTCACCGTTCCCTCCGGCCTCAACGGGTGCGCCCTCCTGGGCACCGTCAACACCAACGGCGGGAACGACCCCGGGCCGGGCAGTTCGTCCATCCTGGTCGGCCAGGTGAACTCCAACACCCTCTTCATCCGCACGGCGACGCCGTCGGCCGGCGGCACTGCCGCCGTGGACAGCGACCGGCCGTTCTCGATCACGGTCATCTGCTGATCCCCGGTCATGCCGGAGGGGCGGTGGGAACCGGCCGGTTCCCACCGCCCCTGCGGGCACGGGGTGCTACTGCTTGTGGATCGCCCACGCGTGCTGGATGACCAGGTCGGCCTTCAGCTCGGTGAGCTGGACCGCGACGGCCGACGGGGCCGTGCCGCCCCGGCCGTTGCGGGAGGCCAGCGCGCCCTTGACGTTCAGGACGGTGCGGACCTCGGGGGTCAGGTGCTCCGAGATCTTCGCGAACTGGTCGTCGGTGAGCTGGTCGAGCTCGATGCCCTCGGCCTCGCAGACCTTGACGCACTCGCCGGCCACCTCGTGCGCCACCCGGAACGGCACGCCCTGCTTGACCAGCCACTCCGCGATGTCCGTGGCGAGGGAGAAGCCCGCCGGAGCCAGCTCCTCCATCCGCTCCCGGTTGACCGTGAGGGTCGCCATCATGCCGGTGAAGGCGGGGAGCAGGACTTCCAGGGTGTCGCAGGAGTCGAAGACCGGCTCCTTGTCCTCCTGGAGGTCGCGGTTGTAGGCGAGGGGCAGCGCCTTCAGCGTGGCCAGCAGGCCGGTCAGGTTGCCGATGAGGCGGCCCGACTTGCCGCGCGCCAGCTCCGCGATGTCCGGGTTCTTCTTCTGCGGCATGATCGACGAGCCGGTGGAGAAGGCGTCGTGCAGGGTGACGAAGGAGAACTCCTTCGTGTTCCAGAGGATGATCTCCTCCGCGATCCGGGAGAGGTTGATCCCGATCATCGCGGTCACGAAGGCGAACTCGGCGACGAAGTCGCGGGAGGCCGTACCGTCGATCGAGTTGCCGACCGAACCCCGCTCGAAGCCCAGGTCGGCGGCGACCTGCTCCGGGTCCAGCCCCAGCGAGGAACCGGCCAGCGCGCCCGAGCCGTACGGGGAGACCGCGGTGCGGGTGTCCCACTGCCGCAGCCGCTCCGCGTCCCGGGACAGGGACTGCACGTGGGCCAGTACGTGGTGGGCGAAGAGCACCGGCTGCGCGTGCTGGAGGTGGGTCCGGCCGGGCATCGCCACGTCCGCGTGGGCCTCGGCGAGGCCGATCAGCGCGTCCTGGAGGTCGGCGATCAGGCCGCCGACGATCCGTGCGTGGTCGCGCAGGTACATCCGGAAGAGGGTGGCCACCTGGTCGTTGCGGGACCGGCCCGCGCGCAGTTTGCCACCGAGGTCGGCGCCGAGCCGCTCCAGCAGGCCCCGCTCCAGGGCGGTGTGCACGTCCTCGTCGGCGATGGTGCCGGTGAACGAGCCGTCGGCGACGTCGGCCTCCAGCTGGTCCAGGCCGGCGGTCATGCGGTCGAGTTCCTCGGCCGTGAGCAGTCCGGCCTTGTGCAGGACGCGTGCGTGGGCACGGGAGCCGGCGATGTCGTACGGCGCCAGGCGCCAGTCGAAGTGGACCGACGCGGAAAGCTTCGCGAGGGCCTCGGACGGGCCGTCGGCGAACCGGCCGCCCCAGAGCCGGACGTCACCGTTGTTGCTGCTCACAGCTACTGCTCCTCATGAGGGTGGTGGTACGACGGCCTCCCCGTCGCGGAGGTAACGGGGAGGCCGTCTCGTACTGCGTGGTGCGGACGGCCTGGTTCAGGCGGGGTCGCGCGGCGTGCCGACGGCACGTTGGGCACGATCCATTCAACGACAGGCATAACTATGCACTACTCCGTATGTTTCGTCAATCGAGCGCATGCGGGAAGGGCGGCCGGAAGAAGGCCGGACCGGGTGTCGACGGCCTGCCTGCGCGGCCCGCGCCCCTCGCGCCCCGTACCGTCGGACGCGTGCTGCGTACCGCTCTCGTCACCGGCTCGCTGATCGTCGCCGCCCTGCTCCCGCAGGGCCCCTGGAACCAGGACCCGCTGCCCGCCCGCCTCGCCGACACCGGCGGCGGGAGCCAGCTGATCACCGCCGTCGCGCCCGACGCGGGATCCACCACGGGCGTGCTGACCTGGTGGGACCGGCGCGCGGGCCGCTGGTACGAGGCCGGCAGCGCGCCCGCGCGGTTCGGCGCGAACGGACTGACCGAGGGCGAGACCCGGACGCAGGGCACGAGCACCACTCCGACGGGCCTGTACGCGCTCCCGTACGCCTTCGGCATCGCGCACGCGCCGGCCGGGACGTCCTACCGGTACCGGCGGGTGACGGACCGTTCGTGGTGGTGCCAGGACAATGCCTCGGCCGACTACAACCGGTGGGTCGAGCCGCTGCCCGCCGACTGCGCGCCGGGCGAGGCGGAGCACCTGGTGACGTACGCGCGCCAGTACGCCCACGCCCTGGTCGTCGCCTTCAACTACGAGCGGCCGGTGCGCGGCCGGGGCGCGGGCATCTTCCTGCACGTGAACGGCAAGGGCGCCACCGCCGGCTGCGTGTCCGTACCGGAATCCGCCATGCGCAGGCTCCTGCGCTGGGCCGACCCCCGCCGCGGCCCGCACCTCGCGATCGGCACCCGCTCCGGCCCGTTGGCGGTGACGAGGTACTGAAGGCGGCGGGCTCCGGGGCTCAGCCTTCCTTCTGGGCCAGGCGCAGGAGGTGGTCGGCGAGGGCCTGGCCGCCGGCCGGGTCGCGGCTGATCAGCATTAGGGTGTCGTCGCCGGCGATGGTGCCGAGGATCGCCTGGAGTTCGGCCTGGTCGATCGCGGAGGCGAGGAACTGGGCCGCTCCGGGCGGGGTGCGCAGGACCACGAGGTTCGCGGAGGCCTCCGCCGAGATCAGCAGTTCCCCGGAGAGGCGCCGCATGCGCTCCTCCTTCGCGGACTCGCCGAGCGGGGCCTGCGGGGTGCGGAAGCCGCCCTCGCTGGGGACCGCGTAGATCAGCTCGCCGCCGGTGTTGCGGATCTTCACCGCGCCGAGCTCGTCGAGGTCGCGGGAGAGCGTCGCCTGGGTGACGCTCAGCCCGTCGTCGGCGAGCAGCTTGGCCAGCTGGCTCTGGGAGCGGACCGGCTGCCGGTTGAGGATGTCCACGATCCGGCGGTGGCGTGCGGTGCGGGTCTGCGGGACGGACTGGCCGTTCTGCTCGTGTTCCTGCGCCTGGCTCATCGTCGTCTCATTCTCCGGATCGTCCCGCTGTGTCGAGGATGCCGGGCAGTGCCCCGAGGAACGCGTCCACCTCGGCCTCCGTGATGACGAACGGCGGCATCAGCCGTACGACGTCGGGGGCGGGCGCGTTGACCAGGAATCCGGCTTCCTGAGCCGCCAGCTGCACCTTCGGCGCGAGCGGCTCCGTCAGCACGATACCCAGCAGGAGGCCGGAGCCGCGGACGTGGGAGACCAGCGGGTGGCCCTGGCCGCCCTGGAGGCCCTCGATTCCGGAGCGCAGCCGCTCGCCGCGTGCCTTGACCTGGTCGAGGAGTCCGTCGGCGGCGATGGTGTCGATCACGGCGAGGCCGGCGGCGCAGGCGACCGGGTTGCCGCCGAAGGTGGTGCCGTGCTGGCCGGGCTGGAGGAGGCCGGCGGCCTCGCCGAAGGCGACGACGGCGCCGATCGGCAGGCCGCCGCCGAGGCCCTTGGCGAGCGTGACGAGGTCGGGCGTGACGCCCTCGTGGGCCTGGTGCTCGAACCACTGGCCGCAGCGGCCGATGCCGGTCTGGACCTCGTCGAGGGCGAGGAGCGTGCCGGTGGCGCGGGTGATCTCGCGGGCGGCCGTCAGGTAGCCGGCGGGCGGGACGACGACGCCGTTCTCGCCCTGGACCGGCTCGATGAGGACGAGCGCGGTCTCCTCGGTGACGGCGGCCCGCAGGGCCTCCACGTCGCCGTAGGGGACGTGGGTGACGTCACCGGGCAGCGGCAGGAAGGGGCCCTGCTTGCCCGGCTGGCCGGTCAGCGCGAGGGCGCCCATGGTCCGGCCGTGGAAGCCGCCGGTGGTGGCGACCATGTGGGTCCGGCCGGTGAGCCGGCCGATCTTGAACACGCCTTCGACGGCCTCGGCGCCGGAGTTGCAGAAGAAGACCCGGCCTTCGCGGCCGAAGAGCTGGAGCAGCCGCTCGCCGAGGGCGAGGACCGGCTCGGAGGCGTAGAGGTTGGAGACGTGGCCGAGGGTGGAGACCTGTGCGGTCACCGCCGCGACGACCGCCGGGTGGGCGTGCCCGAGGGCGTTCACCGCGATCCCGCCGACGTAGTCGGTGTACTGCTTGCCGTCCGCGTCCCACACCTGGGCGCCCTCGCCGCGTACGAGGGCGAGCGCGGGGGTGCCGTAGTTGTTGGTCAGGGCGTTCTGCCAGCGGGCGCCGTAGCCCTCGTTGCCCGTTGCCGTCGTCATTCCGTTCCCCCTTGCTGTCCGTCGTGCCGTCCGTCGGGCACGACCATCGTGCCGATTCCCTCGTCGGTGAAGATCTCCAGCAGGATCGAGTGCTGGACCCGCCCGTCGATCACGCGGGCGGTGCCGACGCCGCCGCGGACGGCGTGCAGGCAGCCCTCCATCTTGGGCACCATGCCGCTCGACAGCTCGGGCAGCAGCTTCTCCAGCTCGCTGACGGTGAGCCGGCTGATGACCTCGTCGCTGTTCGGCCAGTCCGCGTAGAGGCCCTCGACGTCGGTGAGGACCATGAGGATCTCCGCGCCGAGTGCGGCGGCGAGCGCCGCGGCCGCGGTGTCGGCGTTCACGTTGTACACGTGGTGGTCGTCGGCGCTGCGGGCGATGGAGGAGATGACCGGGATCCGGCCGTCGGCGAGCAGCGCCTCGATCGCGCCGGTGTCGATGGCGGTGATCTCGCCGACCCGGCCGATGTCGACGAGTTCGCCGTCGATCTCCGGGCTGTGCCGGGTGGCGGTGATGGTGTGGGCGTCCTCGCCGGTCATGCCGACGGCGAGCGGCCCGTGCTGGTTGAGCAACCCGACCAGCTCGCGCTGGACCTGGCCGGCCAGGACCATCCGTACGACGTCCATGGCTTCGGGCGTCGTGACGCGCAGGCCCGCCTTGAACTCGCTGACCAGGCCCTGCTTGTCGAGCTGGGCGTTGATCTGGGGGCCTCCGCCGTGCACGACGACGGGCCGCAGGCCGGCCTGCCGCAGGAAGACCACGTCCTGGGCGAACGCCGCCTTGAGGTCCTCGTCGATCATGGCGTTGCCGCCGAACTTGATCACGACGATCTTGCCGTTGTGGCGGGTGAGCCAGGGCAGGGCCTCGATGAGGATCTCCGCCTTGGGGAGGGCCGTGTGCTTGCGGGCACTTCCGACGGCGCCGCTCATGAGGAGTACGCGCTGTTCTCGTGGACGTACTCGGCCGTCAGGTCGTTGGCCCAGATGACGGCCGATTCGGTGCCGGTGGACAGGTCGGCGGTGATGTGGACCTCCCGGTCCTTCATCGAGACCAGGTCGCGGTCCTCGCCGACCGAGCCGTTCCGGCAGACCCACACGCCGTTGATGGCCACGTTCAGCCGGTCCGGGTCGAAGGCCGCCTTGGTGGTGCCGATCGCGGAGAGCACCCGGCCCCAGTTGGGGTCCTCGCCGTGGATGGCGCACTTGAGCAGGTTGTTGCGGGCGATGGACCGGCCGACCTCGACCGCGTCGTCCTCGGTGGCCGCGCCGACGACCTCGATGCGGATGTCCTTGCTCGCGCCCTCGGCGTCGCCGATCAGCTGGCGGGCGAGGTCGTCGCAGACGGTCCGTACGGCCTCGGCGAACTCGGCGTGCGCGGGCACGCGGCCGGAGGCGCCGGAGGCGAGCAGCAGCACCGTGTCGTTGGTGGACATGCAGCCGTCGGAGTCGATCCGGTCGAAGGTGGTGCGGGTCGCGTCGCGCAGCGCCCGGTCGAGGGCGGCGCCGTCCAGGTCGGCGTCGGTGGTGAGCACGACGAGCATGGTGGCCAGGCCCGGGGCGAGCATGCCCGCGCCCTTGGCCATGCCGCCGACGGTCCAGCCGTCCTGGGTGACGGTGGCCGTCTTGTGCACGGTGTCGGTGGTCTTGATGGCGATGGCGGCGGCCTCGCCGCCGTCGGCGCCGAGGGCCGCCGCGGCCTTCTCGATGCCGGGCAGCAGCTTGTCCATGGGGAGCAGTACGCCGATCAGGCCGGTCGAGGCGACCGCGATCTCACCGGCGTTGAACTCCGTGCCGAGGCCCTGTGCGTTGAGGACCTCGGCGGTCTTCTCGGCGGTGGTGTGGGTGTCCTGGAAGCCCTTGGGGCCGGTGCAGGCGTTGGCGCCACCGGAGTTGAGGATGACGGCGCCGACGGCGCCGCCCCGCAGGACCTGCTCGGACCAGTGCACGGGCGCGGCCTTGACGCGGTTGGAGGTGAAGACGCCCGCGGCGGCCAGTCGCGGCCCGTGGTTGACCACGAGGGCCAGGTCGGGGTTGCCGTTCGCCTTGATCCCGGCGGCGATGCCCGCCGCCGTGAATCCCTGTGCTGCCGTGACGCTCACTGCATCTCCTCGTTCGGTCCGCCGCCGGGGCGGCTGGTGTCGCTGTCGGCGGTGCCCGCCCGGCCCGGGCGGGCGGGCGGCGTCGTCCGTGGTCCGGTGGCCGCGCGTGCGGGGCTCACGGAGCGACTCCGACGGCGGAAAGGCCCAGGGCCTCGGGCAGGCCGAGGGCGATGTTCATGCTCTGCACCGCGCCGCCGGCGGTGCCCTTGGTCAGGTTGTCGATCGCGCTGATGGCGATGACGCGCCGGGCGGAGGCGTCGTAGGCGACCTGGATGTGAACGGCGTTCGAAGCGGTGACGGACTTGGTTGTCGGCCAGGTGCCCTCGGGGAGCAGGTGGACGAAGGGCTCGTCGGCGAACGCCTTCTCGTAGGCGGCGCGCAGGGAGTCGGCGGTGGTGCCGGGCCGGGCCTTGGCCGAGCAGGTGGCGAGGATCCCGCGGGGCATGGGCACGAGGTGCGGCGTGAAGGAGACGCTGACGCGCTCTCCGGCGAGCGGGGAGAGGTTCTGCACCATCTCGGGCGTGTGCCGGTGGACGCCGCCGACTCCGTAGGGGGTCGCGGTGCCCATCACCTCGGAGCCGAGCAGGTGCGGCTTGAGCGCCTTGCCCGCGCCGGAGGTGCCGGTGGACGCGACGACGACGGCTTCCGGTTCGGCGAGCCCGGCCTGGTAGGCGGGGAACAGCGCGAGCGAGACGGCCGTGGGGAAGCAGCCGGGCACGGCGATGCGCCTGGTGCCCTCCAGGGCGGCCCGGGCGCCGGGGAGTTCGGGCAGGCCGTAGGGCCAGGTCCCGGCGTGCGGGGCCCCGTAGAAGGCGTCCCAGTCGGCGGAGTCCTTCAGCCGGTGGTCGGCTCCCATGTCGACGACGAGGACCTCGTCGCCGAGGCGGGCGGCGACGGCGGCGGACTGGCCGTGCGGCAGGGCGAGGAACACGACGTCGTGGCCGGCGAGGACCTCGGGCGTGGTCGCCTCCAGTATCCGGTCGGCGAGCGGTACGAGGTGCGGCTGGAGCAGGCCGAGCGGCTGTCCGGCGTTGGAGTTGCCGGTCAGCGCGCCGATCTCCACCTCGGGGTGCGCGAGGAGGAGGCGCAGGACCTCACCGCCCGCGTACCCGCTCGCTCCTGCCACCGCTACACGTACCACCATCGGATCCTCCTCATCGATGGCATGACTATACGTATCTACGCAGGTTTATGCAAAGCTTTGATCTCCTTCAGGCGGCCTGCCGACCGGGTTCGAACCCGGCGAGCATCTGCTCCAGTGCGCGCTGGTCGGGGCCGGTGAAGGGGTCGGCCTGGGGAGCGGCGCTCACCGTGTCGAGCAGCCGGGCGGTGATCCCGGTGGCGGGCGGAAGGTGGGTCGAGAGTATGGCCTGCGGGTCCATCTCGCGCAGGGGCTGTACCGAGGCGAGATACTTCCTCCGGTCCACCTCGTGCACCCACGGGCTGTCCACCGCCGCCCACAGCAGCTGCCCGGCCCGGAGCTCGGCCGGGTCGACCGCACCGGCGTCGCCGCCCGCGGCGAGGTCCGCGTCCGGTAGGGGCGCGCCGAAACAGTCGGAGCTGAAGCAGGCGCGGGAGCGGTCGTCGTAGAAGCCCACGGTCGCGGGGTTGTCGAACAGGGGCGGCCGGAAGCCGGTCAGGGAGCGGTCGCCGACGTCCAGGGTCTGGCCGGGGTTGAGCAGGAAGACGCGGTCCATGGGCAGCGGCCGCTCGGTGGACATGATCCCGGCGCCGAGGTAAGTGGTGACGACCCGGGCCCGCGGGGCCGCCTCCAGCAGGGCGAACAGTCCGCCGGTGTGGTCCCGGTCGGGGTGGGTCAGCCAGATCCACCGCACGTCGGCCGGGTCGATGACGGAGCCCAGGTCCGCCAGGAAGTCCCGGTCGGGCAGGCTCAGGCCGGTGTCCACGACGACCGGCTCCGTCGCGTGCAGTACGAAGGTGTTGACCGGCAGGAATCCGATGCCGGGGACTTCGATGGCGTCCCCCAGGACGGTGACGTCCCGGCCGATCCGCTGGTGCGTCATGGCGCAGCGCTCCCTTGCCCCCTGGGCGAGTAGCGCTCGCGGCCGCGCGGGAGGGGCAGGGCGGCTCGCCTGCCCTCCCCCTCCATCCTCCTCGCGACGGACCGCGCGCGCACCCGAGACGGGGGCGCGGCCGTGGAGCGCCCTACGAGGGCCCGGGCGCGGCCTCCAGGGCTCCGGTCGCGGGGCCCGCCGGCAGCAGTACGGGGCGCTTCGCGCCGCGCCCGTCGCCGGAGGAGCGGCCGCGCAGGCGGCGGCCCAGCCAGGGCCCGAGGAAACCGGCCGCCCAGGCCAGCTCGGCGGCGACGGCCCGGGCGGGCGAGGGGGCCGGGAGCGGGGGCAGGGGGTGTGTCCAGCTGTCGTCGCTGCCCGGTACGCCGACGGCTTCGGCCAGGGCGGCGGCGATCCGCGCGTGGCCCAGCGGGCTGGCGTGGAGCCGGTCGGCGGTCCACAGGCGCGGGTCGGCGCCGACGGCGTGCACGCCGGTTTCGGCGACCAGGACTCCGTGCCGGGCGGCGGCCTCGCGGATGCGGTCGTTGAGTTCGTGGAGGCGGGGCCGCAGCGGGCGGGCCGCGGGAGCTATCTTGCCGATGTCGGGGAAGGTCACGGTGGCCACCGTCGCCCCGGCCGCGGTGAGCGCGGCGAACATCTCCTCCAGCCGTCCCGCCACCTCCGCCGCGTCGAACCCTGGGCGGAGCAGGTCGTTCACCCCGGCGACGACGGTGGCCAGGTCGGGGCGCAGCGCGAGCGCCGGTTCCAGCTGTTCGGCGCGGACCTGTCCGGCCAGGCGGCCCCGGACGGCCAGGTTGGCGTAGAGCAGGCCGGGGTTCACGGCCGCCAAGTGCTCCGCGAGCCGGTCGGCGAAGCCCCGCAGGCCCGCCGCGTCGGTCCCGTCGCCGACCCCCTCGGTCTGGCTGTCGCCCAGCGCGACGTAGCGCAGGTACTCACCCTTCGGCATGTCCGTCCCCCTCTTCTCCTCTGTGCCGCAGGACGGTCGCCGCCCGCAGGCACCAGTCACGGTGTCCCTCTTCGAAGGCCACGCCGCGCAGGCAGGTCAGGTAGCCCCCGATCCGCTCCCCCCGGCGCAGGAACTCCTCCTCGTCCAGGTCCCCGCGCATGTTCCGCAGCAGCCTGCCGAGGAATTCGAGCTTGCGGTCGGCGGCCGCCGCCCGCTCTTCGAGCTGCGCGATCACGGCGGCGGACCCGATGCGGTCGGCGGCCTGGACCTTGACGAGGAGGTCGTCGCGGATGACGGAGGGCTTCGACTCGGCCACGGCGAAGGCCTCCAGCTCGGCGCGGCCGCTGTCGGTGACCCGGAACAGGCGCTTGTTGGGCCGGGATTCCTGGACCACCTCCCGGCCCGCCACCAGTCCGGCCTTCTCCAGCTTGGCGAGTTCGGCGTACACCTGCTGGGGCGAGGCGTGCCAAAAGTTCGCGACTCCGACGCCGAAGTCCTTCGCCAGCTCGTAGCCGCTGAACTCGTCGTCCAGCAGGGCCGCGAGTACCGCGTGCCGCAAGGCCATCGAGGCTCAGCCCCTTCCCTTTTCCGGTCCGTACGCCGCATGATACTCAAGAAAGTGATTAGTCATATTCATGAGTACGAGGAGGGGTCATGGAGACTGCCGAACGCTTCCGCGCCGCCGTGGAGAAGCAGGACCTGGGCGCGCTGGACGACCTGTTCGCCGAGGACGTCCGCCTCTACAGTCCGGTCAAGTTCAAGCCCTTCGAGGGCAAGCCCGAGGTCATGGGGCTCTTCGGGGTCCTGCTGCGCACCTTCGGGGAACTGCGCTACCTCGGGCGGCTCGACGGCGCGGCCGAGACCACCGCGGACGGGCAGGAGGCCCCCTCGGTGGTCCTGCCCTTCCGGGCGCTGGTGGGCGGCAGGCAGATCCACGGGATCGATCTCCTCCAGTTCGACGAGGAGGGCCGGATCAAGGAGTTCACGGTCATGGTCCGCCCCCAGTCGGCCGTGCACGCGCTGGGTCAGGCGGTCCTGGCCGGCCTGGTCGAGGACGGCCTCGTACCGGCTCCCGGCACCGGGGGCTGACCCGGTACGCCGCCCTCCGCCCGGGGGGCTCCGCCCCGCGCAGGCCGGACCCCGGCCGGCCGGGGTGACGCCCCCCGGAGCGGCGCGGCCTCAGGGCGCGCGCCACCAGAAGCCGGGGACGGTCACGATCGCCGCGACCAGCAGGGCTCCGGCCCCGGCGAGGACGGCCGCGGCGACGGGCCGGCGGCGCGGGTCGGCGAGGGCGGCCAGCCACAGCAGCGGGGCCGAGAGGAAGAAGACGTACATGCCGCCGAGGGAGCCGAGCACCGACCAGGGCAGCAGCACGGCCCCGGCGACGGCGGCGGCCCGCACGAAGGACGTGCGGCGGCGGCCCAGGAACAGCGGCAGCGCGACGACGGCGACGGTCACCGCGCAGGCCACGCGGTAGCCGGGCCCGTCGAAGAAGGCGTCGGAGCCGAGCGCGGGCGGTACGGGGGCCAGTACCGCGCACACGGCGAGCGCGTACTGCCACGGGTGGGCCCACTCGCGGGCGCCGCGGCCGTGTCCGGCGTGCGCTCCCCCGCCCGTCACCGCTCCGGCCGCCATGACCGCCCCCCTCACGTCCTGCCGCGCACCCGTACCCGCCGGTGCCCGTGAACACGTTGAATTGAACGCGTTCAAGCTACCGGACGTTCGTACGGGCGAGCTACCCGGGGCGCCGTTGTGCCCACCGGGCGGCCGTGCATATAGTCACTACGCATCCAGTCTGTTACTCAGGGTTACAGGGGGCAATGGTGTCACGCATCCACCGGGGACTCGCCGCGGCGGCCGCAGGAGCGCTCCTCGCACTGGGGCTGGCCGCCGCGCCCGCCACCGCCGCCACGAGCGCCGCGTGCGGGGCCGACGGAAGGCTCCCGAGGCCCCAGGACCACCGGTTCTACGTGCAGTGCACCGCCGGTGTCGCCACCGTGCACCCCTGCCCCGCCGGCCAGGTCTTCGCCGCCGTCCCGCAGGTCTGCGACTCCCCCGACCGGGTCCGGCCCGCCGCGGCCACGGCGGCGGCCGCCGGGCCGGCGAAGCTGAACGGCCTGCTGTTCGGCGTGAAGAACCTGAACGCCACCGTCCGGATCGCCGACGCCCCCGCCGGGCTGGACGGCGTACCGGTCACCTTCACGACCGTCGGCGGCAGGCCGCTGTGCACCGCCGTCACCGACCAGTTCGGGGCGGCCCGCTGCGACAGCCCGGCCCGGCTCACGATCCCGCTGGACGAGATCCTGCGCGGCTACCGGGCGAGCTACGCCGGCATCGGCGGCATCTACCTCGCCTCCTCGGCCACCGCCCCGGTCTCGCTGCTCTGAGGCGCCCGCGCCGGCCCGGCCGGGCCGAGGGCGTGCCGCACCCACACGTTCGGCTCCACGTAGACCGCGTAGCCGCGCTCCGGTTCGCAGTGGACCGGGGCCAGTGCGCCGGGCACGTACACCGGGCCGGCCTCGTCGAAGGGCAGTCCGGTCCACTCCCGCCACTCGGCGAGCGTGCCGTTGACGGTCATGGACAGCGGGGCCACCGAGTCGATCACGGCTCCCGCGCGGACGTGGACCCGTAGCCACGGGTCGTACGGCAGGCCGTCCTCGCGGGTCCGGTACGCGTACTCCGCCATCGGACTGTCGGGCTCGGCGGGCTTCCCGCTCGGCCGGACCGGGGCCACGAGCTCCGCGAACCCGCCCGCGCGGGCGCCCTCGCGCATCGCGGCCAGCATCCGGCCGGAGAGGCCCTCGCCCTGGCGGCCCTTGGCGACGCTGATCTCCAGGGCGCTGACCGTGTCGGGCCGCACGCCCCGGCGCTGGTCGGAGAAGGCCCACATGAGGACCCGGTCCCAGCCCTGCGCGGGCAGCGCCCCGTCACGGCCCGGCGCGTGCAGGGCGAAGGGCAGGCTGAACGCGCGGGCCACCACCTCGTCGCCGTCGGTGGCGATCCAGACGTACTCGGGGAACTCCGCGACCATGCGCGGGTAGAGCAGCCAGGCCAGGGAGTCGTGTCCGGAGAACTCCGGCCAGGAGTCCTCCATGTCGTAGATGCGGGGCGCCAGTTCCGGGCGCCGGGCGAGCGGGGTGATCTGTATGCCGGTCATGTGCGCAGGCTAGGAGGGGTGCGGGACCGCCTCAACAGGGTTTTCGCCGGGGTCAGCCGTCCCGGTCGAGGCCGGCCCTCAACCGCTGGACGGCCTCGACCAGTTCGCCGGGTCCGGGCACCCCGGCGAAACTGAGCCGGACGTACGGGGCCGGCGGCTCCGCGCAGAAGTAGGGGCGGCCCGGGGCGACGGCGACTCCGGCGCGCAGGGCCGTCGCCGCGAACGCGGAGTCGTCCCCGCCACCCCCGGGCCGCACCCACAACTGGTATCCCCCGGCGGGCAGATGGGGCAGTTCGACGGCGGGCAGCTCCCGGCGCAGGGCCCCGGCCAGTACGTCCCGGCGGTGGCGCAGCTCGGTGGCGACGGCCCTCAGGTGGCGGGGCCAGGCGGGCGCGCCGACGAGTTCGAGGGCGGCCTCCTGGAGCGGGCGGGAGACGAAGAAGCTGTCCACGACCTGGATGGCCCGCAGCCGGTCCAGGACGGGGCCGCGGGCGGCCAGCGCGCCCACCCGCAGACTGGCCGAGGTGATCTTCGTCAGGGAGCGGACGTGGACCACGACCCCGTCGGCGTCCTCGGCCGCGAGGGCGGCGGGCAGCGGGCCGCAGTCCTCGTGGGCCAGGGACCGGGCGTAGTCGTCCTCCACCACGAAGGCCCCGGCGGCCCGTGCGATCCGCAGCACCTCGGGCCGCCGCGCGGCGGAGAGCACGGCGCCGGTCGGGTTCTGGAACAGCGGCTGGCACACGAAGACCCGCGCGCCCGTCGCTTCGAACGCGGCCGCCAGCAGCTCCGGCCGGACCCCTTCGGCGTCCACCGGGACCGGTACGGGCCGGCAGCCCGAGGAACGGGCGATGGCGAGCAGTCCGGGGTAGGTGGGCGACTCGACCAGTACCGGGCTCCCGGGCGGGGCAAGCGCCCGCAGGGCGGTGGTCAGGGCGCTCTGCCCGCCCGCGGTGACGAGCACGTCGGCGGCCCCCACGGACCCGGAGGCCCCGCCGATCTCCCGGGCGAACCAGTCCCGCAGCTCGGGCAGCCCCTCCACAGGCGGGCGCCCCCACGCCCCGGGCCGGCGTCCGGCCCGGGCCAGGGCCGCCGCCATGGCCCGTTCGGGCTGGAGCGAGGGGTGCAGGTAGCCGCCGTTGAGCTCGATGACCCCGGGCGGCGGCGCGGCGAGCGAGATCAGCACCCCGGAGGCGTCCACGGAGCGCGGCACCACCTCCCCGGCACCCTCGGCGCTGAGGGCGACCTCCTGCCAGGAGGTGTCGGCCGGTGCGGGGTCCGCCGTACGGGGCCGGGCGCGGAAGGCGCCGGAGCCGGGCCGGGTGACGACCAGCCCTTCGGAGGCGAGCTGGGCGAGGGCCCGGCTGACGGTGACGGGACTGACCCGGTAGCGCTCCACCAGGGCCCGGCTCGACGGCAGCTTTCCACCCACTGGATAGCGGTTGACCTCGGAACGCAAGGATTCCGCGAGTTCCGCCACACTGCTACGCTCGTACATGACAGCACAGAATAGCGCTACTCGCCCCCTCTCGATAGCGGTCCGGCCTGCGTCCGGTCCGACGGCCCCGGCGGCCGGTGCGGGGAGCGGCGCGGACCACGGTGGGAGCGGCGCGGACCACGGCGGGAGCCCCGCCGCCGGCAACCGTTCGGGAACGCTGCTCGCCCTGCTCGGAGTCGTCGCCTTCTCGCTGACCTTCCCCGCCACCGCCTGGGGCCTGGAGAGCTTCGGCCCCTGGTCGCTCGTCGCCCTGCGCAGCGTCCTGGCCGCCGCCGTCGCCGGGGTCTTCCTGCTGGCCGGCCGGGTCCGGCCGCCGGCCCGCGAGCACTGGGCGGGGCTGGCCGTCGTGGCGGGCGGGGTGGTGGTCGGCTTCCCGCTGCTGACCACCCTGGCGCTGCGGTCCTCCACCACCTCGCACGCGGCCGTCGTGGTCGGCCTGCTGCCGCTCACCACCGCCGCACTGTCGGCCCTGCGGACCGGGGCCCGTCCGTCGCGGCGGTTCTGGGCCGCGGCCGTCACCGGGGCCGCGATCGTCCTGGGCTTCACCCTCGCGCAGAGCGGCGGCAGCCCCTCCGCCGGTGACGCCTACCTGTTCGGGGCGCTGCTGGTGTGCGCCGCCGGGTACACCGAGGGCGGCCGGCTCGCGCGGACACTGCCGGGCTGGCAGGTGATCGGCTGGGCCCTGGTGCTGTGC
The DNA here is from genome assembly GCF_040611935.1 of Streptomyces sp. NPDC006512. Classification (NCBI taxonomy): domain Bacteria; kingdom Bacillati; phylum Actinomycetota; class Actinomycetes; order Kitasatosporales; family Streptomycetaceae; genus Streptomyces; species Streptomyces sp. NPDC006512. Next base: position 52,686 of record NZ_JBEXPG010000049.1, read on the forward strand.
CTGCCGCTCAGCCTGGCCGGTTCCGCGCTCGGTCTCGCGTACGAGCCGGTGCACCTCACCGGCCACGGCCTGGCCGGACTGCTCTGGGCGGCGGCCGGGTCCACCTTCCTCGGGCTGTACGTCTGGTACCGGGGCATGGCCGCCATCGGGGCCCCGCGCGCCAGCCAGCTCCAGCTCGCCCAGCCCCTGCTGACCCTGTTCTGGTCGGTGGTCCTGCTGGGCGAGGAACTGTCCCCGGCCACCCCGCTGGCCGCGTGTGCGGTACTGGTCTGCATCACCGCGACCCAGCGGGTCAAATAGCCGCGAACCGCCCTAAACTGCTAACACCGGATCGGATCGGACCGCCATCGAGGAGGTCACTATGCGCGCTACCGAGGGCGACCAGCTCGTGCAGCACGGCAGGGTGGTCGGACAGAACGACAAGGTGGGCGAGATCACCCAGGTCCTGGGGGAGAACGGAACCCCGCCCTACCGGGTCCGCTTCCAGGACGGGCACGAAGCGCTCATGGCTCCCGGACCCGACTGCGTGGTCCGGCACCCGGTCGACCCCGCCGCTGGCTGACGGGCGGAACCGGATTCAGCGCGGCGGCACGGCCGTCGGATAGTGATCGGCGACGACCGTGGCCATCGCTCCGTTGGGGTCCGCGGCGACCTGCTTCGCCGAGAAGTAGGAGTGGCCGCGGACCTCGGGGTGCTTGCGGGCCAGCCGCAGGTGCCGCGACAGCTCCGCCGGATCCCGCCAGGCCGCGGTGGGGCTGTCGGCGTCGCAGCGGTACAGCGCCTCCCCCACGTACAGGTCGACGCCCGTGCCGGCGACCGTCCGGGCCCACCAGGGCACGACGGCGGCGTAGTCGGCGGTCGGGTGCCCGATGTGCCAGTACGCCTGCGGGGCGATGTAGTGGAGCCAGCCCTCGGTGACCCACTTGCGGGTGTCCGCGTAGAGGTCGTCGTAGGTCGCCACTCCGGCCCGGGTCGCCGAGCCCTGCGGGTCGACGTCGCCGTTGCGCCAGACCGCGAACGGGCTGATGCCGAACCGCGCCGCGGGACGTACGGTGCGCAGCCTCTCCGACATCTCTCGCACGAGGGTGTCGGTGTTGTGCCGGCGCCAGTCGGCGCGGGAGGCGAAGGAGCCGCCGTACTCCGCGAAGGCCTCGTCGTCGTCGAAGTACTCTCCCGCGACCGGGTACGGGTAGAAGTAGTCGTCCCAGTGCACCCCGTCCACCGGGTACCGGGCGACGGCGTCGAGCATCGCCTCCTGCACGAAGGCCCGTACCTGCGGCAGGCCCGGGTTGTAGTAGAGCTTGCCGCCGTACGCGACGGTCCAGCCGGGATTGCGGCGCGCGGGGTGCGAGGCGACCAGCCGCCGCGGGTCGGTGTGGTTGGCGACCCGGTACGGGTTGAACCAGGCGTGCAGTTCCAGGCCCCGCGCGTGCGCCTCGGTGACCGCCGTCCCCAGCGGGTCCCAGCCCGGGTCGCGGCCCTGCTGCCCGGTCAGCCACTGTGACCAGGGCTCCCGCGCCGAGGGCCACAGCGCGTCGGCCGCGGGCCGGACCTGGAGGATCACGGTGTTGAGCCGACGCTCGACCGCCGCGTCCAGCAGGGACAGCAGCTCCGCGCGCTGCGTCGCGGCGGACAGCCCGCTCCGGGAGGGCCAGTCCACGTTCTCCACCGTGGCGATCCACATCCCCCGGAACTCGGGTCCGGTCCCCCGGGCCGCGCCCGCCCCCTCCGGCGCCGCTCCCGCCGCCGGCCGCCGCGCCGCTGCCGCCGCCGGGCCCGCCGCGGTGGCGGCCAGTACCCCCGCCGCCGCGGCCAGCAGCCGCCGCCGTCCGATGTACCCCATGTGACGACTCCATTCCGTTCCGTGACATTGCTCCGCGTGCGATCAGCATGCCCGCCCCGGCCCGCCACGGGCGTCAAGGACGGGGGTAACGTCGGGGGGCGTGGCGGGCGCCGGAACGCAGTTACCACTGCCGAAGTACGGGGGACCCGCGATGGATGAGCAGCGAAAGGCACGACGTGACGGACCTCTCTACCCTCCCGACCGACATCACCCGGGTCGGCGTGGTGGGCTGTGGCCAGATGGGCGCGGGCATCGCCGAGGTGTGTGCCCGCAGCGGTCTTGAGGTGAAGGTCGCCGAGACCACCGGCGAGGCGCTGGAGATCGGGCGGACCCGGCTGCACAACTCCCTGACGAAGGCCGCCGAACGCGGCAAGATCAGCAAGGAGGAGCGGGACGCCACCCTGGCCCGCCTCAGCTTCACCACCGACCTCGGCGAGTTCGCCGACCGTGACCTCGTCATCGAGGCGGTCGTCGAGAACGAGCAGGTCAAGACGGAGATCTTCCAGGTCCTCGACCAGGTGATCACCCGGCCGGACGCGATCCTGGCCTCCAACACCTCGTCCATCCCGCTGGTGAAGCTGGCCGTCGCGACCTCGCGCCCGGACCAGGTCATCGGCATCCACTTCTTCAACCCGGCCCCGGTCCAGCAGCTCGTCGAGCTGATCCCCGCGCTGACCACCGGCGAAGAGACCGTCAAGCGGGCCGAGGCCCTGGTGCGGGACGTGCTGGGCAAGCACGCGATCCGCGCCCAGGACCGTTCCGGCTTCGTGGTGAACGCACTGCTCATCCCGTACCTGCTGTCCGCGATCCGGATGTTCGAGTCGGGCATCGCGAGCCGCGAGGACATCGACAACGGCATGGAGCTGGGCTGCGCCCACCCGATGGGCCCGCTGAAGCTCGCGGACCTGATCGGCCTGGACACCGTGGCCTCGGTCGCCGACAGCATGTACGCCGAGTTCAAGGAGCCGCTGTACGCCGCTCCCCCGCTGCTCCAGCGGATGGTCGACGCGGGCCGCCTCGGCCGCAAGACCGGTTCGGGTTTCTACCCGTACGGCTGATCCCCGGACCGGCCGCCACCCAGCCGCAGGTGGTGCAGCAGGAGCAGCCCGGCCGCCATGTTGGCGGCCGGGATCTCCCCGCGCGCGATCATGTCCGGTACGAGTTCCAGCGGGACCCATCGCGGCGCGAGGACTCGAACGCGTCCTGCGGGTGCCCGGTGTAGGTCGCGCCGTCGGCCCAGTACAGGTGGTGGCGGGCGTCCGTCAGGCCGTTGGAGGGCTCCACCGTCATCAGGTGGTGCAGCGGGCCCGGCCGCCAGCCCGACTCCTCCTCCATCTCCCGGGCCGCCGCGCACGCGATGTCCTCGCCGTCCTCCACGACGCCCGCGGGCAGCTCCCAGCCCCAGCTGTCGGTGATGAACCGGTGCCGCCACAGCAGCAGCACCTCGTTGGCCCCGTTGACGGCGGTGGCCACCGCCACCGGCCGCAGCCGGATGACGAAGTGGTCCAGGTGCCGGCCGTCGGGGAGTTCCACGTCGGCGAGGTTCACGTCGAACCAGCGGTTCTTGTACACGGTCTGCTCACTCAGGTTCGTCCACTGCACGGTATTGCCACCTTCCGCTTCCGTTGGTGGCAACATCGCAGCAGTTCACGTGCTCAGAGGGGAACGCGCAGCGCCTCGTCGATGAGCAGCGCGGTCTCCTCCGCGCCCGCCGAGCCGCAGGTCAGCAGCTGTTCGCGGACCGTCCGGAGCCGGTCGCGCAGCCGCAGCGACTCCATCCCCTTGGCCCGCTCGGCCATTTCGGCCGCGGCCGCGACCGCCCCGTCCGCCTCGCCCTGCCGCAGCTGGATCTCGCACAGCATCGCCAGCCGGTGCACGCGGCCCCGGTCGTGCGCCGGGGTGCCCACGGCCTGGGCTGCCTGCGCGTGCGCCGCGCTCAGGTCGCCCAGGCTCAGCAGCGCCTCGGCGACCTGTACGTTCACCAGCCCGGGCTGGACGTAGCCCGTCTCGTCGGGCTCGGTGCCGGGCCGGATCTGCCCCGCCGCCGATTCTGCGCGCCGGATGCAGGACAACGCGCCGGCCGTCTCGCCGAGTTGGGCGTACGCCTTGGCCTGCATCGCGTACAGGTCGGCGGACAGGGCCGGCGTGGTGTGCCGGCCGGCGGCGCGCAGCGCGGCCTCGGCGAAGGCGACGGCCTGGCGGTACTCCCGCAGGTGCAGCGACTGGTTGACCAGCAGGGCGATCACGTACGCCCCGAGCCCGCGGTCCCCGCTGGCCTTCGCGAGCCGCAGCGCCTGGTGGAAGTAGCGCTGGGCGAGCCCGTGGGCGTCGGAGTCGTACGCGCAGATCCCCGCGACCGCCACCAGCGAGCCGGTGGCCCGGTACAGCAGGCGCCCGACCGGGTCGGGGTAACTGCCGCGCAGCATCGGGGCCGTCTCGTTGCCGAGGAAGCGGACGATGCGGGCCCGGGTGGCGACGCCCCCGGCCCGCCGGTACATCAGCTCGTAGTGCGCGCGGGCCGCCCGCAGGATCTCGATGTGCTCGGGTCCGATCCGGTGCGGGCCCTCGCGGGACACGTCCGCGTCCTCGGGCGGGTTCTCCCACTCCCACACCGGGATCACGGCCGGGGTGCCGGTGACGGCCCCGGCGGTGAGCTGCCCGGGGCGGCCCAGCTCGTCGGAGCGCCACAGGGCGGTGGCGCGGTCCACGAAGCCGCTGAGCCGGGCCGTGTCCGGGCCCGGCAGGCCGGGTACGCCGAGCCCGATGTCGTCGAGGCCGACGGGGCGGTGCAGGCGGCCCCCGAGGACCTCGCAGATCAGGTCGGGCACCTGGCCGCGCGGCCGCTGCCCCTTCAGCCACCGTGACACCGCGGTGTGTTCGTAGCGCAGTGCGAGTCCGCGGGTGCGGCCCGCCTGGTTCACGTGCGCGGCGAGTCCGGCGTGGGACATGCCCGCCTCGGCGAGGAGGGCGTCGAGCAGGGCGTTGGGCTGCATGGGCCCCTCCATGGGCTCGTCGGAATTCAGGCTAGCGGGTGCGCGGTTCACACGGGGTGTGAACCAAGTACGCGCATAAATGCGATACGCACCCTGCCGCGGAGGGGCTCCGGGGCGCTTCACTGAAGAGCCTCGCCAAAGAGGCCGCTCGGGTCGTCGGCTCCCCCTCGTACAGTGCGACGACCCGGCACCGCGCCGCCCGCCTTGCTGTCTGCCCGACACTCCATGGCAGGCGGGCGGCGCGCCACGGCTGCTGCTGGCTCCGGTTGGTCGCCGGGCCCCCGGCAGCCGGGCCGTATCCGCACCGGGCCCGTCCACCGGCCCGGTGCGGAGCGGCACCACCGGTACGGGTGCGGACGACCCGGACGGGTGGGCACGGCCGGGCCGTTCAGGGGCGGTCGTTGCGCAGGACGAGCAGGGCGACGTCGTCGGTGAGCCGCCCGCCGGTGTGGCGCAGCAGCGCCGCGTGCACGCCCGCCACCAGCCGCGCGGGCGTGAGCGCCGGTGCCTGCGCGAGGACCCGCCCGAGCGGGAAGAAGCGGCCCTGCCGGTCCCGGGCGTCCTCGGCCCCGTCGGTGTGCAGGACGAGCGTCTCGCCGGGCCGCAGCGTCCCGCAGTCCTGGGGTCTGAGGTCGTGGGGCAGCGGCACCACCCCGAGCGGCGGCAGCGTCTCGCCGCCGGCGAGCGGCGCCACCGAGGCCCGTCTCGGGGGCCCTTGGGCGGTGCCCGCCCGGTGGCGGGGCGGGCGGGAGTCGCCGCCGCCGCACAGGGCGGGGTGGAAGGCCCCGCAGGGTTCCGGCTCGGCGTGCTCGGCCGCGGGCCGGATCCGCAGCGGCCAGGGGTGGCCGCAGTTGAGGGCCACGACGGAGCCGCCCGGCGCGATCTGGAGCAGCAGTACCGTGACGAACTCCTCCGCCGCGGGCGACTGCGGTTCGGCCGGGCAGGACGCGGGGTGCTCGGAGCGGGCGCGGTCGCGCACGTGCCGGCCCAGCGCGCGTTCCATGCGGCGCAGGACCCCGCCCAGCGAGGGCTCGTCGTACGCCGCCTCCCGGAAGGACCCGAGCACGGCCGCGGCCGCCCCGAGCGCGGGCAGCCCGTGGCCCCGTACGTCCCCGATCACCACCCGGACCCCGTAGGGCGTCGGCACCGCCTCGTACAGGTCCCCGCCGACCGCCGCGCCCCGGCTGGCGGACAGCTGGGCGGCGGCCAGCGCCAGACCGTCGATCCGTCCCGGCAGCGGCCGCAGCAGGACCCGCTGGGTGGCCCCGGCGATCTCCCGCGAGCGGCGGAGCTCGGCGCGCAGCCCGCGCCGGACGTGCAGGGCGCAGCCCGTGGCCAGCAGCAGGAACGCCGCGCAGGTGGCGAGGCTCGCCGGCCACCGGCCCGGGGACGCCAGTTCCCAGGACACCGCGACGGCGCCCCAGGCCAGGAGGCACGCCCGGCGCGTCAGGGGCATCTCCCCGCGCGTGATCATCCGTAGGTCGCTCCCCTCCGGCTCTGCGGCCGGAACGATTGTGTCGACCTCCAGACGTACCGGACACGGCGCGTCGGGCTTCTCACCCGAACGAGTGAGGCGGGGCATCCGGCGCCCGACAAGGCGAAAGGGGCGCGTCCGGTGGTCCGGACACGCCCCTCTCGGCCGCTCTGCGGCAGCGCGGTCACGCGCCGCGCAGCACCGCTCCGGTCCGCTCGGCGGCCAGCGCCACCGCCGCGTCGCGGGCGGCCGTGGACTCCTCGGCCGTCAGCGTGCGGTCGGCCGCGCGGAAGCGCAGCGCGTAGGCCAGGGACTTCTTGCCCTCGCCCACCTGCTCGCCGGTGAACACGTCGAACAGCCGCAGGGACTCCAGGAGTTCACCCGCGCCCTTGCGCAGTGCGGCCTCCACGGAGGCGGCCGGCACGGACGCGTCGACGATCAGCGCGACGTCCTGGGTCGCCACCGGGAAGGTGGAGATCCGGGGCGCCTGGAGGGCCTCTCCGCCGGCCGCCGCGAGGCGGTCGAGGTCGAGCTCCATCGCGCTGGTGCGGGCCGGCAGGCCCATCGCCTTGACGACGCGGGGGTGCAGCTCGCCGGCGTGGCCGATGACCGTCTCCACCCCGTCCAGGGTGACGAGCAGTTCGGCGCACCGGCCGGGGTGCCAGGGACCGTACTGGCCCTGACGGACGACCAGTTCGGCGCCGGCCTCGACGGCCAGCGCGCGGGCGGCCTGGACCGCGTCCGCCCAGTCGGCCGGGCGGCCCTTGCCCCACCAGCCGGCCTGCTCGCGGCCGCCGGCCAGCACGACCGCGGCGTACCGCGGCTGCGCGGGCAGGGCCGCGTTCAGGGTCTCGATCTCCTCGTCGGTGGGACGCCGGTCGACGCCCAGCCGTACGGCGACGCCCGGCTGGGCGGCGGCCCTGAAGACCGAGCCGGTCTCGAAGAGCGCGAGGTCGTGGCTGCCCCGGCTGTCGTTGCGGCGCAGCGCGCCGAGCAGACCCGGCAGCAGCGTGGTGCGCAGCGCCGGCTCCTCGTCGGAGATCGGGTTGACCAGCTTGACGACCTGGCGGGTGGCGTCGTGCGCCGGGAGCTGGAGCTGGTCGAAGACCTGCTCGCCGATGAACGGGTAGCTCAGTGCCTCGACGTAGCCGGCGCCGGCCAGGGCGCGGCCGACCCGGCGGTGCAGCTGCTGCCGGGCGGTCAGACCGCGGCCGGAGGGGACCTGCGGGAGGGTGGAGGGGAGGTTGCCGTAGCCCTCCAGGCGGATGACCTCCTCGGCGAGGTCGTTGGGCTCGGCGAGGTCGGGCCGCCACGAGGGGACGGTGACGACGAGCTCGTCCTGGCCGTAGACGTCGCAGCCGACCTCCTGGAGGCGGCGGACGACGGTCTCGCGGCCGTAGTCCATGCCCGCGACCCGGTCGGGGTGGTCGGCGCTCATCGCGATGGTGCGCGGGGCGCCCGGTGCGGTGAGCTCGGTGACCCCGGCCTCGGCGGTGCCGCCCGCGAGCAGCACGAGCAGGTCGACGGTCCGCTGCGCGGCCGCGGCGGCGGCCTGCGGGTCGACGCCCCGCTCGAAGCGCTTGGAGGCCTCGGAGGAGAGCTTCAGGCGGCGGGCGGTGCGCGAGATCGACACGGAGTCGAAGTGCGCGGCCTCGATGACCACGTCCGTGGTGCCCGTGACCTGGCCGGTGTGCGGGTCGGTCACGGAGTCGGCGATCTCGGTGTCGGCGCCGCCCATGACACCGGCGAGCCCGATCGGGCCGCTGTTGTCGGTGATCACCAGGTCCTCGGAGTCGAGCGTGCGCTTGACCCCGTCGAGGGTGGTGAACTTCTCGCCCTGCTCGGCACGGCGGACGCCGATCGCGCCGTCGAGGCGGGAGCGGTCGTAGGCGTGCAGCGGCTGGCCGAGCTCCAGCATCACGTAGTTCGTGACGTCGACGGCCAGCGAGATCGGGCGCATGCCCGCCTTCTGGAGGCGGCGCGTGAGCCAGATCGGGGACCGGGCCTCGGGGTCGAGGCCCGTCACCGTGCGGGCGGTGAAGCGGTCGCAGCCGGCCGGGTCGTCGATCTTGACCAGGTAGCCGTAGGAGTTGGGCGCCGGGACGTCGAGCAGCGCCGGGTCGCGCAGCGGCAGGCCGTAGGCGGTGGCGGCCTCGCGGGCCACGCCGCGCATCGACATGCAGTAGCCGCGGTCCGGGGTGATGTCGATGTCGAGGACCTCGTCGACGAGCTGGAGGAGCTCGATCGCGTCGGTGCCGACCTCGTACTCGTGCGGCAGCACGATGATGCCGTGCGTGCCGTCGTCGCCCATGCCGAGCTCATCGCCGGAGCAGATCATGCCGTGCGAGGTCTTGCCGTAGGTCTTGCGCGAGGCGATCGCGAAGTCCCCGGGCAGGACGGCTCCGGGCAGGACCACGACGACCTTGTCGCCGACGGCGAAGTTCCGGGCGCCGCAGACGATCTCCTGCGGTTCGCCGGTGCCGTTGGCCTGGCCGACGTCGACCGTGCAGAAACGGATCGGCTTGCGGAAGCCCTCGAGCTCCTCGATGGTCAGCACCTTGCCGACGACGAGGGGGCCCTGGAGGCCGCCGCCGAGCTGCTCGACGGTCTCGACCTCAAGACCGGCGTCGACCAGCTTGGCCGCCACGTCGCGGCCGGTTTCGCCCGCGGGGAGGTCGACGTACTCCCGCAGCCAGGAAAGCGGGACGCGCATCAGATCTCACTCCCGAACGGCCGGGTGAAGCGAACGTCACCCTCGACCATGTCTCGCATGTCTTCTACGTTGTGACGGAACATCAGCATCCGCTCGATGCCGAACCCGAAGGCGAACCCGCTGTACTTCTCCGGGTCCACGCCGCAGGCGGTCAGCACCTTGGGGTTGACCATGCCGCAGCCGCCGAGCTCGATCCAGCCCTCGCTGGAGCAGGTGCGGCAGGGGCGGTCGGGGTTGCCCACCGACGCGCCGCGGCACACGTAGCACTGCATGTCCATCTCGGCGGACGGCTCGGTGAAGGGGAAGAAGTGCGGGCGCAGGCGCGTGGTGGTGCCCTCGCCGAACAGCTCCTGGACCATGTGGTCCATGGTGCCCTTGAGGTCCGCCATGGTCAGGCCCTCGTCCACGGCGAGCAGCTCGACCTGGTGGAAGACCGGGGTGTGCGTCGCGTCGAGCTCGTCGGTGCGGTACACCCGCCCCGGGCAGACGATGTAGACGGGGGGCTTGCGCTCCAGGAGCGAGCGCGCCTGCACCGGGGAGGTGTGGGTGCGCAGCACGACGCCGGACTCGTCGCCCTCGGTGCCTTCCGGCCCCCGGACGAAGAAGGTGTCCTGCATCTGGCGCGCCGGGTGGTCGGGCGTGAAGTTGAGGGCGTCGAAGTTGAACCACTCCGCCTCGACCTCGGGGCCCTCGGCGACCTCGTACCCCATGGCCACGAAGATGTCCGCGATGCGGTCCATCAGCGTGGTCAGGGGGTGGCGGGCGCCGGCGGGGACCCGGTCGTAGGGCAGCGTGACGTCCACCGCCTCCTCGACCAGCACCCGCTCGTCGCGCTCGGCCTCCAGCTCGACCGTGCGGGCCCCGAAGGCCTTGTTCACGGCGCCGCGGGCCTGGCCGACGCGCTTGCCCGCCTCGGCCTTGGCCTGGGGCGGCAGGGCGCCGATCTCGCGGTTGGCGAGCGCCAGGGGCGAGCGGTCGCCCATGTGCGCGGTCTTCGCCTCGCGGAGCTCGTCGAGGTCACCTGCGGAGGCGAAGGCGGCGAGCGCCTCGTCCCGCATGCGCTCGATCTCTTCCGGTTTCAGTGCCTCGACCTCGACAGGGTCGTACGACTTGTTCGGTGCCGACATCTCTTCCCGTACTTCCGATGGCTGGCTGGTGGGTCCCCGCACGACTCGATCGACGTGATCGGCACAAGGACACAAAGGTGCCAAAGGACGAGTCTAAAGGTCGCTGGGGGTCTGAGGAGCCCGTGGGCCGCCTGGCGAGATACCGCGCAGGGTTACTGCGTGAGGTAGGCCGGGGCGGCGACGGGCAGGATAAATCGGAATCGGGCCCCGCCACCGGGGCCGCGGCCCACCGTGATGGTGCCGCCGTGGGCCTCCACGATGCCCTTGACGATGTACAGGCCCAGGCCGGTGCCACCGCGCTTGCTCCCCCGCCAGAAGCGGGTGAAGACGCGGCCCATCGACTCCTCGGGGATCCCGGGGCCTTCGTCGGTCACGGTGACGGCGGTTCCCTTCTCGTGCGGCGACACGTCGATGGTGACCGTTCCGTCACCGTGGCGCACCGCATTTTCGAGGAGGTTGCCGAGGATCTGGTCGATCTTGTCGGGGTCGGCCCAGCAGTCGGGCAGGGGACGGACGACCCGGACGAGGAAGCGTTCGGGTGCCTGGCCGTTGGCGGTGAGGGCCTGGACGTGCCGGCCCACGGCTGCGGCGAGGTCCACCGGCTGGCGGCGGACCTCCAGGCGTCCGGAGTCGATGCGGGAGATGTCGAGGAGTTCGGCGATCAGCCGGGTGACGCGGTTCGCGTCGGCGTCGACGGTCTCCAGCATCAGCCGCTTCTGGTCGTCGGTGAACCGCTCCCACTTGGCGAGCAGGGTCGCGGTGAACCCCTTCACGGAGGTCAGGGGGGAACGCAGCTCGTGGGCGACGGTCGCGATCAGCTCGGCGTGGCTGCGCTCGGTGCGCCGGCGGGCCTCGGTGCCGCGCAGGGTGACGACGAGGCGGCTGAGGGGACCGGTCGGGTGGGTGCGCACGTAGCGGGCGGAGACGAGCACCTCGCGGCCGCCGGGCAGCAGCAGGTTGCGCTCGGGCTGTCCGCGCCGGGTGGCGAGGCCCCCGTAGGGGTCGGTCAGCGCCCACCAGCGGCGGCCTTCGAGGTCCTCCAGGGGCAGCGCGCGGTCGATGCGGCTGCCGAGGGCCTGGCGGGGGTCGGTGGCCGTCATCCGGGCGGCGGCCCGGTTGAAGCAGATGACCCGGCCGGCGTGGTCGGCGACGACGAGCCCGTCGGGCAGGTCGTCGGGGTCGAGGCCGTACCCGGCCGCCGCGCCGCTCACGTCCCCGGCGCGCGGGGCGCTGCCCTGGTGGGGTACACCGGGCAGGCCGGCGGGGGCGGCGGCGTCCGGGCCGTGGGGTCCGGGGGCGTCCCCGGCCTCGGCCGCGTCCGCGGCTCCCGCGGCCCCCGGCGGGCTGTTCGTACCGACGGTCATGTCCCCGTACCCCACATCTCCGAGTACCGCAGTGGGCCCCCGGGCGGTCACATTACTAGCTGGGGGTCACGGAGCGGCACCCTCCGGGCGCCCGCTGTGCACGCGCGGACGCGTAGAGACACACGGCGGCGGCCGTCGCGAGGTTCAGGCTCTCCGCCTTGCCGTGGATCGGTACCCGTACGACGGCGTCCGCAAGCGCCCTGGTCTCCTCGGGCAGGCCCCAGGCCTCGTTGCCGAAGACCCAGGCCGAGGGACCGCCCATGGTGCCCGCGTCCAGCTCGGCGTCGAGGTCGTCCTGGCCGGCCCCGTCGGCCGCGAGGATCCGTACGCCGGCCGCCCGCAGCCCGTCCACGGCCTGCTCGACCGGTACGCCGACGGCGACGGGGAGGTGGAAGAGGGAGCCGACGGAGGCCCGTACGGACTTGGGGTTGTACAGGTCCACGGAGGCGTCGGTGAGCACCACCGCGTCGGCGCCGGCGGCGTCCGCGCAGCGCAGCACCGTACCGGCGTTCCCGGGGTCGCGGACGTGCGCGAGGACGGCCACCAGCCTGGGCCCGGCCTTGAGGATCTCCTCGAAGGGGGAGTCGAGGAAGTGGCAGACGCCGACGAGGCCCTGCGGGGTGACGGTCTGCGAGACCTCGGCGAGCACCTCGTCGGAGGCGTAGTGCACGCGGGCCCCGGAGAGCAGCGCGGCCTCGACGATGTCGGCGTAGCGCTCGGCGGCCTCGACGGTGGCGAACAGCTCGATCAGGGTCGGTCCCTGGGCCCCGCGGTGCTCGACGGCCTCGCGGACGGCCTGCGGGCCCTCGGCGATGAACCGGCGCTCCTTGGTGCGGAAGTTGCGCCGCGCCAGGCGCCTGGCGGCGGCCACCCGCGGGGATCGGGGGGAGATCAGCTCGTCGGGGTAGCCCATGGGTCTCAGCGGTTCTCTCTACGGGGGTCCGGGCGGGGAAAGCACGCGGACCCGCAGGCGAGAAGCCTGCGGGTCCGCGGGTGCCGGCCGCGTGGCGCGGCCGGCGAGGCTTTAGGCAGCGGCCTTCGGCGCGTTGACGTCGGCCGGGAGGGCCTTCTGCGCGACCTCGACGAGGGCGGCGAACGCGTTGGCGTCGTTGACGGCCAGCTCCGCGAGGATCTTGCGGTCCACCTCGATGTTGGCGGCCTTCAGACCCTGGATGAGGCGGTTGTACGTCATGCCGTTCTGGCGGGCAGCGGCGTTGATGCGCTGGATCCACAGCTGACGGAAGTCGCCCTTGCGCTTCTTGCGGTCGTTGAAGTTGTAGACCAGCGAGTGGGTGACCTGCTCCTTGGCCTTGCGGTACAGGCGCGAACGCTGACCGCGGTAGCCGGAGGCCGCCTCGAGGATCGCCCGGCGCTTCTTGTGGGCGTTTACTGCCCGCTTGACGCGTGCCACTTTTTAACTCCTTGTAGCGGGGCCGTGGTTGTCTTCACACGGCCCGAATTCGATGGGGTCCCGGTCTTGACGTCCCGCTCCCGGCACGGGAGCGGAGGACGTCACTTGCCGAGAAGCTTCTTGATCTTCGCGGCGTCGCCGGGGGCCATCTCCGCGGTGCCGGTCAGGCGGCGGGTGACACGGGACGACTTGTGCTCGAGCAGGTGGCGCTTGCCGGCGCGCTCACGGAGCACCTTGCCGGAGCCGGTGATCTTGAAGCGCTTCTTGGAACCGCTGTGCGTCTTGTTCTTCGGCATAGCGCCGTTATCTCCTCGTCGGTAACGCTCCCACCGGTCCGGAACGGGACCGGCTTACGGGAGCGTCATGTTGTGTCGATGATCCGGGACGGGCTGCCCCGGAATCAGGCCTCGGCGTTCGCCTCAGCAGAGGGAGCCTCGTCGGAGGCGACCTCGGTGGTCTCCGCCTCGACGGCGGCGGTCTCCTCGGAAGGAGCCTCCTCGTCACCGGCGACGACACCCTGGCGCTCGGCCTTGCGGGCGGCCTGCGCCTCGCGGGCTTCGGCCATCGCCTCGGTCTTCTTCTTGTGCGGACCGAGGACCATGATCATGTTTCGGCCGTCCTGCTTCGGGTTCGACTCGATGAACCCGAGGTCCTCGACGTCCGAAGCGAGGCGCTGCAGCAGTCGGTAGCCGAGTTCCGGCCGGGACTGCTCGCGACCACGGAACATGATCGTGATCTTGACCTTGTCGCCCTGCTTGAGGAACCGAACGACGTGACCCTTCTTGGTGTCATAGTCGTGCGGGTCGATCTTCGGCCGGAGCTTCATTTCCTTGATGACCGTGTGCGCCTGGTTCTTGCGCGCCTCACGGGCCTTCATGGCCGACTCGTACTTGAACTTGCCGTAGTCCATGAGCTTGCAGACCGGCGGGCGTGCGGACGCCGCGACCTCGACCAGGTCGAGGTCGTACTCCTGCGCCAGCTCAAGCGCCTTGGCAAGCGGCACGATGCCGACCTGCTCGCCGCTGGGACCGACGAGTCGTACCTCGGGAACGCGAATCCGGTCGTTGATGCGGGGCTCGGTGCTGATGGATCCTCCTCGGTAGCACCACACGGCTGTCTGGCAGACAGCCGCTGACGTCATTTGTCGTCAGACCTACCGCGGCGGAGAATGAAAAAAGCCCCGCCGGGCACAGGCAGGGGCTCCAAAACAACCGGAGCACCGCCGCGTGCGAACCGCGGGGCGCAGACTCGGGCAGCTTTCCATCGTCCGTACGGAACGATGGATGCCACCTGACCGGATGACCTGCCTCCCCGAAGGGTGGTCAGGTGGGAGGGAGCCTCCACTTGTGGGCCGGGCACACAGGTGTCCGGCCGGTCGAAGTACATACTAGCACCCGCGTTGCAAGCCCGCCGCACGGCATATCGTGGGGCGTATGACTGACGCGACGCCCTCCGATTCCACTTCCGTCTCCCCCGGCCCCTCCGACGCCCCCGACTACGACGAGATGACCCGCGACATCGCGGACGTCCCCGCCGTCGAGGTCATCACCACGGTGGCCGTCCACCTGCTGAGCGCCGCGGCGGTCAACCTGGGACTGGACAAGCCGGACTCGGAGCACAAGGACCTCGACGAGGCCCGCAAGCTGATCAACGCCCTCGCGGGCCTGGTCACGGCGAGCGCCACCGAGATCAGCTCCTTCCACGCGGCTCCGCTGCGCGACGGCCTGAAGTCGCTCCAGCTGGCGTTCCGCGAGGCGTCGATCGTCCCGGACGAGCCGGGCCAGGGACCGGGCGAGAAGTTCACCGGTCCCGTGTACGCCTGATCCGCCCCGTTCCCCCGCGTTCCCCACGTTTCCGCACGGGCGAGGGCCCGGGCTCCTGGAAGGTTCCAGGGGCCCGGGCCCTCTCTCGTTCCCGGTGCGGAGCGGCCGGCGGCACTGGTGCCGTGGCCGGGAAGGTGTGCCGGCGGC
>NZ_JBEXPG010000050.1:0-65987 GCF_040611935.1 Streptomyces sp. NPDC006512
CCGATCTGGCTCCGCCCCAGACCCCGCGCCTCACACGCCGGCGAGGCTGGAGCGGCCGGGGGCGGGGACGGGGTGGGGGGTCGGCCGGGGCTCAAACGTGATTTGTTGGCGCCCTGCCCCGACCAGCAGACCAAGGTCGGAACAGGCGCCATAAATCATGCCCGCCCCGGACGACCCCCCACCCCGGCCCCGACCCCGGCCCACCCGCAGCCACCGCCACGGGAACGGCCCGGGCCGAGCCGGGGCTGCAGCCCCGCCCCACCCAACCGGGCCCGGGGCGGCAGCCCCATCGCACCCCGCCCGGCCAGGGCAAGGGCCCACGTACCCCGATCGGCCAGGGCCGGAGTCCCGTCAACCCCCGCCCGGCCAGGGCAGGGGTCCCGTCAACCCCCGGCCGGCCAGGTCAGGGGCGGCCCTGGAGGTGTGCCGACGTCGTGCGGGTCGGGGGGAGCTGGCCGTAGAGGAGGCGGCCGGGGCATTCCGTCGCGAAGCCGTCCCGGTGGCCCGAGATGACGTTGAGCTTCACGCTGCTGCCCTTCTTGTACAGGTTCCCGCCGCCCGACTTCAGGGTGGCCTTCGCCCGCGGGTCCACCCCGAACAGGCCGAGCTTCCACGCCGTGAGCTGCGCGACCGCGTTCACCGCCGGAGCCGGCGGGGCCGTCGTCGAGTAGGAGCCGATCACCGCGATGCCCATGCTGTCGGTGTTGAAGCCCATGGTGTGCGCCCCGAGGACGGCCTTGGCGACTCCGCCCGCCCGCCCCTCGTAGACGGTGCCGCACTTGTCGACGGCGAAGTTGTAGCCGATGTCGCGCCAGCCGCTGCTGATGACGTGGTAGCGGTACAGGCTGCGCAGCACCGCCGGGGCGTCCTTGCAGGCGTAGTTGTTGCCCGAGGCGCTGTGGTGGACGAAGGCGGCCTTGACGGTGTTCGTGTAGACGAACGCCTTCTCGCGCAGGCTCTCGTCGGCCCCCCAGCCCTTGCGGGTGACGATGCGCGGGCGCGGGCCGATGTACGGGGCGGCCTTCCCCGCGGCGCCCTGCCCGGCGAGGACCGCGTCGGCGGTGGAGTCGGCCTTGTCGAGGGCGACGATCTCGTGGGCTCCGAGCGGGGCCATCGGGAGGTTCGCGGAGGAGGCCTCCGTCATCTCCATGGTCATGCCGGGCAGGGCGCCCAGCTCGCCCTTGTCGTCCCCCGGAGGGACCCCGTCGGCGGTGCCGTTCTTGCCGTCGGTCCCCGCGGGCGGCTGGTCCGCTCCGGGATCGACGAGTTCGATGCGCATGCCGGACGGCAGCCGGGACGCGGCCCGGGTGCCGGTCTCGCCGGCCTCGGCCTGGACCCGGACCTCGACGGCGTCGGACGCGCCGACCCACAGGGGGGCGGTGCTGCCGCGGACGCGTCCGGTACCGCGTTCCGCCGCGTCGGGGTCGGCGGCGTGTTCGCTGTTGTGGGTCTCCACGTCCTGCCAGCCGGACCAGGTGGCCGTCTCCGTGGAGCGGGTGCGGACCTGGACCCGGCCGTGGAGCTGGGTACTCGCGTCGTCCCAGACGACGCCGACCAGCGAGAACGTCTTGACCTCGCGCGCGGCCAGGCCCCGTGCTTCGGGCAGGCCGGGCGAGGCGCTCATGCCGGGCACACCGGGGATCCGGCCGGCCGGGGCCCCCAGGGGGACGAGCGGCAGCGACTGGGTGGACCCGGCGGGGGTCTCGGGGGCGACCGTGCCGGACTGAGCGGCCAGGGCCGGAGTGGTGAGGGCGAGCGGCAGGACCAGTGCGGCAGCCGTCGCGACGCCGATCGAGGAAGCAAGGAATCCACGCATGGAAGCGATGCTGGGCACAGTCACCACGAAGCGCCATCGCAGAACTGACGATCCGTCCGATGCCCGGGGCGGCCGCCTCCCCTGGACGGCCGAGCCGTTGCCCTCCGTACGGGGGACGGGCCCGCGTACGCTGGGCCGGGTGAACGCAACCGACCGCACCCCTGCCGACCTGCTGCGATCCGCCCTGGCCGCGGATCCGGGCCGCCCGCTCGTCACCTTCTACGACGACGCCACGGGCGAGCGCGTGGAATTGTCCGTCGCCACCTTCGCCAATTGGGTGGCCAAGACCGCCAACCTGCTCCAGGGCGACCTGGCCGCCGAGCCGGGCGACCGGCTCGCGCTGCTGCTCCCGGCGCACTGGCAGAGCGCCGTGTGGCTGCTCGCCTGCGCCTCGGTCGGGGTGGTGGCCGAGGTGGGCGGGGATCCGGCCGGCGCGGACCTGGTGGTGAGCGGTCCGGACACCCTGGACGAGGCCCGCGCCTGCACGGGCGAGCGGGTCGCGCTCGCGCTGCGTCCGCTGGGCGGGCGGTTCCCGCAGCCGCCGGCCGGGTTCGCGGACTACGCGGTGGAGGTGCCGGGGCAGGGTGACCGGTTCGCGCCGTTCGCCCCCGTGGACGCGGACGGGCCGGGCCTCGTGGTCGGCGGCGAGGAGTTCACGTACGCGGAGGTCGTCGGCCGGGCCCGTGAGGACGCGGCCGGGCTGGGTCTCGGGGAGGGGTCCCGGGTGCTGTCGGGGCTCGGCTACGACACCTGGGAGGGGCTGTCCGCGGGGCTCTTCGGGGCGCTGGCCACCGGCGGCTCCGTGGTGCTCTGCCGGCACCTGGACGCGCTGTCCCAGGCGGGTCTGGCGCAGCGGGTGGAGAGCGAGCGGGTCACCCGCACCGTCTGACCGTCCGCGGGCCCCGCCACCCGGGGCCCGTCCCGCCGGCCACGTCGCCCCGGTCACGTCCCGCCGGGGCCGTCACCCAGGCCCGTCACCCGGGCCGCCCGGTCCGCCGCCGCCCCGGTCGCGTACGGGTGACTTCACACGATTTGTCACCCGTACGGCCCTTTACGGACCCCGCCCCCGGGCCGCTCCCGTCGCCCGGGGGCAGGATCGGCTCCAGGCCGTGCTCATCCGTACGGCTCGTCGTGCCACGGCGCCCGAGGGGACGGAACGCGAGTGACGGACAGCGCGGACATACCGGACGGCGCCGGGGCGCCCGGGGGCCGTCCCGGCCTGCCGGCCGACCGCAGGCGCCGGCTGCTGCGCTGGATCGGTCTCGGCCTGGCCCTGCTGGTGCTGACCGGGGCCGCGGTGGGCTGGTGGCTGTACGTGAAGCTCGACGGGAACATCACCTCGGACACCTCGGCCGCCGCCGAGCTGGAGCGCTACGAGCGGGAGCGGCCCTCCCACTTCGCGACCGGCGCGCAGAACGTCCTGCTGATCGGCTCGGACTCCCGCGCGGGCGAGCGGAACTCCGGCTACGGGCAGGACCGGGGCACCCAGCGCTCGGACACGACGATCCTGCTGCACCTGGCGGCGGGCCGGAAGAGCGCGACGGCGGTGTCGATACCGCGCGACCTGCTGACGGACATACCGAGCTGCCTGAAGCCGGACGGCACCCGCACCGGCGAGCGGTTCGCCCAGTTCAACTGGGCCTTCGAATGGGGCGGGACCGCCTGCACGATCCGTACGGTGGAGAAGCTCACCGGGATCCGGATCGATCACCACATGGTGGTGGACTTCGGCGGGTTCAAGAAGATGGTCGACGCCGTCGGCGGGGTGGAGGTGTGCCTCAAGGAGCCGGTGGACGACGCGGAGGCGCGGCTGCGGCTCGCGGCCGGACGCCATCTGCTCCGGGGCGAGCAGGCACTCGGCTTCGTGCGCGCCCGGCAGAGCCTGGGCAACGGCAGCGACACCCAACGGATGGAGCGCCAGCAGCAGTTCCTCGGTTCGCTCGTGAAGAAGGTGCAGAGCAACGGGGTCCTGCTGAACCCGGGCCGGCTCTACCCGCTGCTGGACGCGGCGACGTCCTCGGTGACCACGGACCCGGGGCTCGCCTCCTTGCGCGGTCTGTACGAACTCGTACGGGGCGTAAGGGACATACCGACCGAGCAGGTCAAGTTCCTGACCGTACCGCGCCGCCCGTACCCCTCGAATCCCAACCGGGACGAACTGGTCGAGCCGGACGCCTCCCGGCTGTTCGAGCAGTTGCGCATGGACCGGCCGCTGAAGGTCACCCCGCCCGAGCCCGGGTCGGACCGTGAAAGCACCGGGTTCCTACGGGAATCGGCGCAAGCGCGGGCGGAGGACGAAAGGACGCGCGACCCGGACGGCAAAACCGGAACCGGCGCCGCCCCCACACCCGTCCCCACGTTCACGGGAACGACGGCGGGTCCGGCCGATTGCCGGTAAAGCAATCCAAAAAGCCGGTGGCCAACCGAGCCGGTTGGGGGTTTTGGCCCGTTATAAGGGGAGTGGGTTTTGTCACCGGCATGGTTTGCAGCTGACCTGGCCGGATAAGGTGAGCGATCCGGTGCACCGGCCGGCCAAGAGGCCGTGCACCAGCAGCCGGATCGTTGACCGCGTGCCTGGGGGGAGGCGCGTCGCGAAGCACCGACGGAGGATTCGAGCAACCGTGGATGCGCAAAGCCGTGGGCGGGCGGACGAAATCGACCCCGCAGACCAGTGGGTCCTCAATCCCCGCACTGGCAACTACGAACTGCGACTGGGCCATTCCCCTGCGCAGCAGCCCACCGTCACGGCCCCCCGCAGATCCCGCAGAGGCACGGCCGCGCCGGCCGCACCGGGAACCGCCTCCCCCGCGGTCCCGAAGCCGCGCCGGGGCGAGGGCCCGCCCGGCGGACGGCGCGGAGGGCGTTCCCGCAAGGGCGGCGGCGCCTCGGAGCGGCGCCGCAAGCGCCTGGCGGTCACCGGCGGGACCCTGGCGTTCCTGCTGGTCGGCGGCTCGTTGGGCGCGTACCTGTACTACGAGCACCTGAACGGCAACCTGAACGTCATCGACACGGGGCGCAAGGCGGGCAGCTTCAAGAAGGACCAGCCGATCAACATCCTGGTCATCGGCACGGACAAGCGCAGCGGCAAGGGCAACGAGGGCTACGGGGACGCGGAGAGCGTCGGTCACGCCGACACCACGATCCTCTTCCACGTGTCGAAGGACCGCTCCAACGCCACCGCCCTGTCCATCCCGCGCGACCTGATCACCGACATCCCCGCCTGCCCGACGAAGACGAACGGCGCGGTGAAGGAGATCCCCGGCACCAAGGGCACCCGCTTCAACAACAGCCTGGGCCAGGAGGGGCGGGACCCGGGCTGTGTGATGCGTACGGTCGAGGAGCTCACGGGCGTCCCGGTCGACAACTTCATGATGGTCGACTTCAACGCGGTGAAGGCGCTGAGCACGGCGGTCGGCGGGGTGCCGGTGTGCGTGGAGAAGGACGTCAAGGACAAGGCCTCCAAGCTGGACCTGAAGGCGGGCGAGCACCGGCTGGCCGGCGAGGACGCGCTGGCCTTCGTACGGACCCGGCACGCGTTCGGTCTGGAGAGCGACCTCGACCGGATCAAGACCCAGCAGCAGTTCCTGGGTTCGATGATGCGCGAGATGAAGTCCAAGGAAACGCTGACCAGTCCGAAGAAGTTCTTCTCGCTCGCTGAGGCGGCCACCAAGTCGCTGACCGTGGACCAGGGCCTCGGATCCATCGGCAAGCTCACCGACCTGGCCGGTGAGTTGAAGGCCATAGACCTCAAGAACGTCACCTTCACGACGCTCCCGGTGCTCGACAACCCGAACGAACCCCCCAACCGGAAGGCGACCGTCGTCGTCAACCACGCCCAGGCGGATCCGCTGCTGGAGATGATCCGGGGGGACGTCTCGCTCACCGAGGTGGAGAAGCAGAAGGACGCCGCCAAGGCGGCGGCCGACACGGACGCGAAGAACAAGCAGGACGCGCTGCTCCAGGGCAACCGCGCACCGGCCGGTGACGTCCGGGTGGAGGTCTACAACGGCGGCGGCCCCTCCGGATCCGCCTCCACCACCCTGTCCTGGCTCCAGCAGAGCAAGGGCGTCTACCGGGCGAGCAACCACGGCAACGCCGCCGTGAAGCTCGGCAGCACCCAGCTGGAGTACGCCCCCAACCAGGCGGACCAGGCACGGGCGCTGGCGGACATGATGGGGCTGCCCGCCACCGCCCTGAAGGTCGGTACGGCGGACGCCGCCCCGAAGGCCCCGATGAAGCTGACGCTGGGCGCCGACTTCAAGGAGCCCGGGACCCCGCTGGGGGCGCCCGCGGCGGCTCCGCAGCAGGCTCCGGAAGGGCTCCAGCGCACCGAGGCGGACAAGGCGGTCTGCGCGCGGTGACCGGCCGACCGACCGGTCCGGGCTCCGCGCCGGGCCCGGGCGGCGCCGCGGTGCGCGCCGGGGTGCGGGCCGGGGTGCGGGCCGGGGTGCGGGCCGGGGTGCGGGCCCACGGACGGCGCTTAGAGGCGCCGTTCACAGAAAGACCGCCGAAACTGGCGGGCGGTAGCCGGTAGGACCGGCACCACACCGACCGTAGTGATCTTGAGGGGGGTACACGTGAGGCACAGCAGCATGCGGGGGGAGGGGGCGCCCGACCAGGATGCCGGCGGCATAGCCGGCGGTGCGGGGGCGGCCGGCACGGTGCCCCCGCAGAGGAAGGGTTCCACCGGCTCCGGGCCCGCGGGCGGCGGGCTCCCGGTCCGGCGGCGCAAGCGCCGGACCCTGTTCTGGGTGGCGTCCGTGACGGCGTTCCTGATCCTGGGGACCTCGGCGGCCGGGTACCTCTACTACCGGCACCTCGACGGCAACATCCGCAGCGGCCAGCGCCTGAGCGGCGACAGCAGCGTGGAGAAGTCCCGCGCCAACGCCAAGGGCCAGCGGCCGCTGAACATCCTGCTGCTGGGCTCGGACAGCCGGAACAAGCCGGAGAACCTGGAGCTCGGCGGCAGTCACGACAGCGTCGGAGCGCCTCCGCTCGCGGACGTGCAGATGCTGCTCCACGTGTCGGCCGACCGGGAGAACGCCTCCGTGGTGAGCATCCCGCGCGACACCCGGGTCGAGATACCCGAGTGCACGGACCCGAAGACCGGCGAGAAGTTCAAGAAGACCAACGCGATGATCAACGAGACCCTCGGGCGCGGGGGTCCCGGCTGCACCCTGGCCACCTGGGAGAAGCTGACCAACGTCTACATCGACCACTGGATGATGATCGACTTCAGTGGTGTGGTGCAGATGGCCGACGCGATAGGCGGGGTCCCGGTCTGCGTCAAGGACAACGTCTGGGACCGTCCCCTGCCCACCTCCCCCGGCGGCTCCGGCCTCAAGCTGCCCGCCGGCACCACCAAGGTCAAGGGCGAGCAGGCCCTCCAGTGGCTGCGCACCCGCCACGCCTTCAGCAGCGACCTGGGCCGGGCACAGGCCCAGCACATGTACATGAACTCGATGATGCGCGAGCTCAAGGGCCAGAACGCCTTCACCGACGTCGGCCGGATCACGGCCCTGGCCGAGGCGGGCACGAAGGCGCTGGAGGTCTCCGAGGAGATCGGCTCGGTCAAGAAGCTCTTCAACCTGGCCATGGAGCTCAAGCACGTCCCGACCAACCGCATCACGATGACGACGATGCCGACCTTCCCCGACCCGCGGGACGGGAACCGGCTCGTGGTGAACACGACGGACGCCGAGAAGATGTGGACGATGCTCCGCAAGGACGTCGCCTTCGACAAGAACGGCGCCCCGCAGGCGCCCGAGGCCTCCGCGAGCGCCGGCCCGCAGCCGTCGGCCGGTTCCCCGCAGCCCGCCGCGAGCGCACCCCAGCCCGCCGCGAGCTCCGCGCAGCCGTCCGCGCCCGGCCAGGAGTCCTCCAAGCCCCCGGTCACCGCCAACGACAAGATCGCCGTGCACGTGGTCAACGGCACCGCGGCCGGCCTGCCGCTGGCGCCGAAGCGGGCGAGCGCGATCGCCGAGGCCCTGGTCACGAAGGGGTTCACCGCGGCCCGGGCGGACAGCGCGCTCACCCCGGAGAAGACCACCGTCGTGCGCTACCCGACCGCGGACCTCGCCGACGAGGCGCAGAGCGTCGCGGCCGCGATGGGGATCCCGGCGAGCGCGGTGCAGCAGTCGGCGCAGGTCTCCCGGCTCACGCTGATCGTGGGCGCCGACTGGCGCGAGGGCGCCGTCTACCCGCAGCAGGCGCCGCCCGAGGCCGGTTCGGTACCGGACACGGCCGACGCCCTCAACGGCTCGGACAGCGGGGCCTGCATGGAGGTGTACAAGCCGTACCGCTGGTAGGTCCGGCGGTGCGCGACGCGAAGGGGTGACCCCGTCCCGCGAGGGACCGGGTCACCCCTTCCGCGTACCGCTCAGACCTCCGTGGAGTCCCGTCGCACCGACGGGCGGCGGCTGGCGATGACCTTGGCCGCGAGCGAGCGCGGGCTGGTCAGGAAGCCGAAGCCCCAGCACATGTGCATGGTGGCCAGCGCCACGGGGATCTGCGCCCGCGCCTTGAGCCCCAGTCCCTTGCCGGCGGGTACGGAACCGGCGGTGATCGCCGCGAGGTAGCCGGCCGGGACCGCGAACGCCCACGGGGTGAGCGTCGCGCCCGCCACCAGGCCGGCCGCGATCGCGCAGACGGCGGTCGGCGGGGCCAGGTAGCGCAGGTTGATCGAGCCGGCGTGGTAGCGGGCCACCACGTGCCGCCAGCGGCCGTAGTCCTTGTACTGCTTGGCCAGCGCCCGTACGGACGGGCGGGGGCGGTACTGGACCTTCAGCTCGGGCGAGAACCAGATGAGCCCGCCGGCCTCGCGGATGCGGAAGTTCAGCTCCCAGTCCTGGGCGCGGATGAACTCCTCGTTGTAGCCGCCCTGCTGTTCGAGGGCCTCGCGGCGGAAGACGCCGAGGTAGACGGTCTCGGCCGGGCCGGCCTGTCCGCCCGTGTGGAAGGCCGCGTTGCCGACGCCGATCTTCGAGGTCATCGCGGCGGCGACGGCTTCCTCCCAGGCGTTCTCGCCCTCGGCGTGCATGATGCCGCCGACGTTCTGCGCGCCGGTCTCCTCCAGGAGCCGGACGGCGGTGGCGATGTAGTTCGGGGAGAGCATGCCGTGGCCGTCGACGCGGACGACGATCGGGTGGCGCGAGGCCTTGATCGCGGCGTTCAGGGCGGCGGGCGTGCGGCCGGTCGGGTTCGGCACGGTGTGCACGCGTGCTCGTTCGTTCGAGGCGTTCTCGCGTACGAGCTCGGCGGCGATCTCGTCGGTGCGGTCCGTGGACGGCCCGAGCGCGATCACCACCTCCAGCTCGCCTGCGTACTCCTGTCCGAGGATGTGGCGGACGGAGTCACGCAGATGGCGCTCCTCGTTGAGCACCGGCATGATCACCGAGACTGCGGGCTGCTGCGCGGGCATGTGGTCCTTCAAGGTCGGGTATCGGTGTCACGTTACCGCGTACGGGGGAAACGGGTGCGCGCCGGACGAGCGGTACGGACAGAGGCTGATCGTATGGGCCTACTGTTCTGACGAATCCGGAGAATCAGCCGACCGTTGCCCTGCTGTCCCCCCGCGGAGGTGTCCCTCGTGCCCCAGCCGCACCGTCCCACCCGACCCGCCAGGCCGCCCCAGCCGCAGCGTGCGCGGCGGGGCGGTCCCCAGGCCCGGCGCCGGGGCGACAAGCCGCGGTGGGGGGTACGGATCGCGGCCGGACTGTCGGTGCTGGTGCTCGGGTCCGGGGCCGTCGGGCACGCCGTGATGACCGGTCTGGACACCGGGATCCAGCGGGTGGACCCCTTCAAGGACATGAAGAACCGCCCCCAGGCCGGGCACGGACTGAACTTCCTGCTCGTCGGCACCGACGGCCGGGACCGGGTCACCCCGGAGGAGAAGCGCGAGTACCGGCTCGGCGGCGCGCCCTGCCGCTGCACCGACACGATCATGCTGGTGCACCTGTCCGCCGACAAGGAGCGGGCCAGCGTCATCAGCCTGCCGCGGGACAGCTACGCCGAGGTCCCCGCCCACCACGACCTGGTGACCGGCAAACCGCACAAGGCCCACCCGGTGAAGCTGAACGCCGCCTACGCCGAGGGCGGGCCGAACCTGACCGTGCGCACCGTCGAGAACATGACCCGCGTGAAGATCGACCACTACCTGGAGGTCGACTTCACCAGCTTCATGAAGACCGTCGACGCCATGGGCGGCGTCGAGATCTGCACCGCCAAGACGATGCGCGACCCCTACACCGGCCTCGACCTGCTGCCCGGCACGCACCGGCTGACCGGCGGGCAGGCCCTGCAGTACGTGCGTTCCCGCCACGTCGACGGGGCCTCCGACCTCGGCCGGATGCAGCGCCAGCAGCGGTTCGTCGCCGCGCTGATCAAACAGGCCACCGGGGGCGGGGTGCTGCTGAACCCGGTGAAGTTCAAGGAGGTCAGCTCCACGCTGCTCGGCTCGGTCCGGGCCGACAAGGACTTCGGCTCGGAGCAGATGCTCGCCCTGGGGCAGGCCATGCGGGACTTCACCCCCTCCTCGTCCGAGTTCGCCTCGGTGCCGGTGGGGAACCCCTCGTACCCGGTCAAGGGCATCGGGTCGACGGTGAAGTGGGACGAGGCGAAGGCCGCGAAGCTCTTCGACTCGCTGCGCCGGGACCGGCCGCTGGCCCCCGCCCGCACCGGGGGTACCGGCCGGCCGGCCGCGGTGCCGGTCGACGTGCCGCCGGGCCAGATCAAGGTCCAGGTGGAGAACGGGACGCGGATCGACGGGCTCGGCGGCCGGGTGGACTCGGCCCTGCGCGCCACCGGCTTCGACACCACCCGGGCCCCGGGCAACGGCGCCAGCCGGGACGTCCGGCGCACGGTGATCGCGTACGACCCGCGGTGGGACCGCTCGGCGCGCACGGTGGCGACGGCGCTGCCCGGCAGCGAGCTGCGCGCGGTGCCGCGCCAGGGCCGCACGGTGCTGGTGATCGCCGGAGCGGACTACAAGAAGGTCGTGCGGGTGCGGGCGGAGGATCCGTACCAGGGCGCGTTCGGCGTGGTCACCGGCGACCAGGTGGTGTGCGGGAAGTAGCGGGGACGCCGGCTACTTCCTGCGTTCCAGGAGGGAGACGTGCAGGCCGCGGACGTTCGTGGTCTTCGCCACGTCGTAGTGCGCCTTCAGCGCCCGGACCTGCGCGGCGGGCAGCCGGTTGTACGGGTCGTCCACGCCGGTGTCGCGGGTGACGACCCAGATCCTGCGGGTGTCCCCCAGGCACTTCTCGGGCGCGGCGCACTCGACGGGGAACAGGTCGTCGCCCGCCACCGCCGAACGCTGGGTGAACACGTCGCGGAGCCGGACGCGGTCGGGGAGGTAGTAGCCGATCTGGAAGTCGAGCATGTACACGCGCTCGTCGGGACCGCGCAGCGGGACGATGCCGTCGCCGGGCCGGTAGCCGTCGGCGATGACCCGTGCCGCGGCCCGGCCGTCGGAGCCCTCCTTGGCCCGCTCGGTACGGAGCTGGCGCTGGTCGGGGAGCCCGAGGAGGATCAGCGCGGCCAGCCCGGCGGCCCCGGCGGCGCGCGGCCGCAGGGCGGCCAGCCCGGCGGCGGCCAGCACCGCCCAGGCGGGCAGGGTGAAGAGCAGGTAGCGGTCGATGAAGTACGAGGTGCTGCCCTGGGAGACCACGTACGCGGCCGCGATCGGCGCCGCCCCCAGCAGCAGCAGTTCCACGGCGGGCCGCCGGCCCCGGCTCCAGGCGAGGGGCAGCAGGGCGACGGCGGCGATGCCGAGGGCGACGAGCGGGGAGGCGAAGAGGTTGTCCCAGAGCCCGGCGACGTCCCGCAGCCGCGGGGTCTTGATCCAGCTGATCTGCCGGCCGACCTGCCGCTGTCCCAGCAGTACGAGCGGGACCACCGGCAGCAGTCCGGCGGCCGTCGCGACGGCGAAGGAGAGCACGGTCCGCCCGCGCCGGTCCCGCCACCAGCGCAGGGCCACGATCAGCGCGTGCGGCAGCAGCACCAGCAGGGCCACCATGTGCAGCAGCCCCGACAGCGCGACCAGGACGGCGTACGGGGCCCAGCGCCGGAGGGACGGCCGCTCCAGGGCCCGCAGCAGCAGCCAGGTCGCGGCGGTCACGGCGAGCACGGCGAAGGCGTACGAGCGGGCCTCGGTGCCGTACCGGGTGACGGCCGGGACCAGGGCGAACAGCAGCCCGGCGAAGACGGCCGCGCGGCGGTCGAAGAGCCGGCGGGCGATCAGCACCACGAACGCGGCGACCCCGGCCATCGCCAGCGCCGACGGCAGCCGCAGCATCGCGGCGGAGTCCCCGAAGACGGAGATCCAGCCGTGCAGCAGCAGGTAGTAGAGGCCGGAGACGGCGTCCACGTTGCCCAGCATCCCCACCAGCTCGCCCGTACCGCGGGAGGCGGCGTTCCAGCTGGCGAGCTCGTCGCGCCACAGCTGCGGGGTGCCGATGCGGAAGGAGGCGACCGCGAGGGTCAGCAGCGCCGCCCACAGCCAGTCGGGGCACACCGTCCGGCGCTCTCGGCCGGGCGCGGCGGCGGGAGCCTGGGCCAGGGGCGGCTGGGTGGCAGTCGGCATCGGGACACTCCGCGGCAGAGCCGGTCGAGGGGGCGGGCCGTCGCCCCGCTCGGAGCCTGACGTCGGCGGACCAGTCTACGGGGGGCCCGTAGGACGGGTGTGTGAGCGGGTCAGTCGTCGAGGCCCTCGGCGGCGCGGCGCTCGCGCAGCTCGGTGATCGCGCGGCGCCGGGCGAGCCGGTGGGTGCGGCGGATCTGCGCCTCCTGGTTGCGGCGCTCGTCCTGCTCGGTCTCCGGGATGACGGGCGGGACCTGGCGCGGCTTGCCGTCGGAGTCCACGGCCGTGAAGACGAGGTAGGCGCTGCCGACCTGGGTGGCGGGGGTGGATTCGTTCCACCGCTCGGCCAGGACCCGTACGCCGATCTCCATCGAGGAGCGGCCGGTCCAGTTGCACTGTGCCCGGACGTGGACCAGGTCGCCGACCCGGACCGGGGCGAGGAAGGCCATCTCGTCCATGGAGGCGGTGACGGCCGGGCCCCCGGAGTGCCGTCCGGCCACGGCGCCGGCCGCGTCGTCCACCAGCTTCATGATCACACCGCCGTGCACGGTGCCGAGGAGGTTCGTGTCACTCGCGGTCATGATGTGGCTGAGGGTGGTGCGGGAGGCCGAGACGGGCTTGCCCTGCGGTTCGGCCGGTATGTCTGTCATGCAGACACCTTAAGTCGGTACCGGAAGCATCAGGTGTGCAACAGCACCGGTACGAACCCCCCACCGGGGTGTCGTGCGACACGCCGGGGCAGGCATTCTTGTCCGCATGAGTGACTGGGACGGGTGGAGCGGCGAGCGCGACGAACGCGGCCGCCGCGATGACGGGTACGGACGCGGCAGCGGGCAGGCGCAGCCGGAAGGCGCGCAGCGGATGCGCCACGTCCAGCGGCAGCCGCAGCCGCCGCAGCGCCCGGCCCGGCCGCCGGTCCCGCCGCAGTCGCCCCCGGCGGGCGCGCCCGCGTACGGGGTGCCGCCGCAGCAGACGCGGGGCCCGGGCGGTCCCGGCGGCTACGACAGCGGCTACAACACCGGCCAGGTCTACGGCTCCCCGTCGGGTCCCGGTGGCCCGGGGCGGCCGGGGCAGCGGCCGCCGGGCGGTCCGGACGGCGGCGGGCCCGTTCCCGTACGGGTGGTCGTCGACTGGCGCAAGCGCATCAAGGTCGGCTCGATCGTCCTGGTCTCCGCGCTGCTGGTGACCTCGGTCGCCACCTACTTCTGGGCCGACTCGAAGGTGCGCCGCGAGGTCGACCTCGCCAAGGTCGTCGAGCGTCCCAAGGAGGGCGACTGCACGACGTACCTGATCGTCGGCTCCGACAGCCGCGAGGGGATGTCCGCCGAGGAGAAGCAGAAGCTCCACACCGGCTCCGCCGAGGGCAAGCGGACCGACTCGATGATGATCCTGGCGAAGTGCTCCAGCGGGAACACGATGATCTCCCTGCCGCGCGACTCGGACGTGGAGATCCCGTCCTTCGTCGGCTCGCAGTCCGGGAAGAAGTTCCCCGCCCAGGGCCGCCGGGTCAAGCTCAACGCGGCGTACGCGGAGGACGGCCCGGAGCTGCTGGTGCGCACCGTGGAGTTCAACACGGGCCTGCGCATCGACCACTACGCCGAGATCGGTTTCGCCGGCTTCGCGAACATCGTGGACGCGCTGGGCGGCGTCGAACTGAACATCGAGCAGGCCTTCAAGGACGAGAAGTCGGGCGCCGACTTCAAGGCGGGTACGCAGACCCTCAACGGCGAGCAGTCGCTGGCCTACGTGCGCACCCGGTACGCCTTCGCCGAGTCGGACCTCCAGCGGACGAAGAACCAGCAGAAGTTCCTGGCGGCCCTCGCGAGCCAGGCGGCGACGCCGGGCACGATCGTCAACCCCTTCACGCTGTACCCGGTGATGGGCGCCGGCCTCGACACCCTGATCGTGGACAAGGACATGTCGCTCTACGACATGGGGCAGATGTTCTTCGCGATGAAGGGCATCACCGGAGGTGACGGCGTGTCGATGAACATGCCGATCTCCGGTCAGCGCGGCGGCAACCTCGTCTGGGACAAGGCGAAGGTCCAGCAGCTGGTCAAGGAGATCCAGAAGGACGAAAAGGTCACCGTCCGGGGCCAGTGACCGGGACGGGGCATGACGTGATCTCGACCGGGCACTGTGGACAGTCCGAGGGTTTTCTCGTAAGACTGAGGCGGCCCAACGCCGGGGGGGGGATCGCCCGGATCCGTGCCGTGAGCCGTTCCGGGCCGCGGCCGTCTATTGGTTCGGGCACGCGTCCGTCCTGCCCGTGGAGCGTTCATGTCCCTGTATCCGTCCCCGCATGTCCTCGGTGACCGGCGGGAGGACGGCGACCCACCCCGCAAACTGCCCACCCTGCCCGCGCAGTCCCTCCCAGGTCCCGCACCCGCGGCCCGGCCGCGGCTGCGCGTCCTGGACGGGCTGCGGATCGTCGCGGCCGTGGTGGTGCTGCTGCACCACTACACCCGCGAGGCGGTGTGGGGGCGCGACGCCTTCGGATGGCTGACGATGGCCGGCCGTTACGGCTGGATCGGCGTCGAGCTGTTCTTCATGATCAGTGGCTTCGTCATCTGCATGTCGGCCTGGGGGCGCCCCCTCGGCAGCTACCTGCGCAGCCGGGTGATCCGGCTGGGGCCCGGGTACTGGTTCTGCGTGCTCGTCACGATGGGCGTGCTGCTGGCCGTGGGCAAGCCCTTCGGCGGCGCCGGGCCCGGGCTGAGCCAGATCCTGACGAACCTGACGATGTTCCAGTTCCCGCTGCACAGCCAGCCGCTGGACATGTCGTACTGGACGCTGTGGTCCGAGCTCCGCTTCTACCTGATCTTCGCGGTGGTCGCCTGGACCGGCCTGACCTACCGCAAGGTCCTCAACTTCTGCTGGATCTGGACCGTCGCCTCGCTGCTGGCGCCGGGATCCGGGCTGCCGCTGCTGGACGTCCTGGCGAACCCGGTCTACTCCCCGCTGTTCATCTCCGGCATCTGCTTCTACCTGATCCGCCGCGAGGGGGCGCGCGCCGGGGAGCCGTGGGTGCTGCTCGGCCTCTCCTGGCTGCTGATGCAGCGCTGGCTGAACGACATCGTCGGGTGGAACACGGTGAAGGGCGACCGGCTGTCCTGGGAGATGTGCCTGCTCCTGGTGACCCTGTGCTACGTGGTCATGGGCGCCGTGGCCCTGGGCGGGCTGGACCGGATCAACTGGCGCTGGCTGTCGGTCGCCGGAGCCATGTCCTACCCGCTGTACCTGCTGCACCAGCAGATCGGCATCACCCTGCTGCAGAAGTGGAACCGCGACGTCGAGCCGTGGACGCTGCTGGGCGCGGCGACGGCCGTGATGCTGCTGGCCTCCTGGCTGATCCACCGGTTCGTGGAACGGCCGCTGGCGGGCCGTCTGAAGCGTTTCCTGGAGCGCCGGCCGGGGACCCGCACGACGGCGTAGGTCCGCGCACGGGACATGACGGACGAAAAGGGGCACCCCCGAGGGGGTGCCCCTTTCGTCGTGCGGGCCGTCGTACGGGCCCGCCGTGCGCGTTACTTGCCGGCGCGGGCGCGGAGCTTCCACGGCATGGCGATGGACTCCAGCTGAACCGCGAGGTTCATCTTGGACTCGCCGACGGTGCGGTCCTCGAAGTGGATCGGCACCTCCATGACCTGGAAGCCGCGGCGCAGCGCCTTGAACTTCATCTCGACCTGGAAGCTGTAGCCCGCGCTGCCGATCGACGCCAGGTCGATCGCCTTGAGCGCGTCCGCGCTCCACAGGTTGAAGCCGCCGGTGATGTCGCGGACGCGGGTGCCGAGGATGGTGCTCGCGTACGCGTTGGCCCAGCGGGAGAGCAGCTTGCGGTGCGCGCCCCAGGCGTCGGACAGGGTGCCGCCCGGGACGTAGCGGGAGCCGACGACGAGACCGGCGCCGGTGGAGCGGGCGACGCCCAGCATCTCGGCGATCTTGCCGGCCGGGTGGGAGCCGTCCGCGTCCATCTGGAGGACGTACTCGGCACCGTCCTCGACGGCCTTGGCCATGCCGGCGGCGTAGGCGC
This sequence comes from Streptomyces sp. NPDC006512, assembly GCF_040611935.1. Classification (NCBI taxonomy): domain Bacteria; kingdom Bacillati; phylum Actinomycetota; class Actinomycetes; order Kitasatosporales; family Streptomycetaceae; genus Streptomyces; species Streptomyces sp. NPDC006512. Next base: position 16,429 of record NZ_JBEXPG010000050.1, read on the forward strand.
GGCCGAGGCCGTCCTTCGCGGTGCGGTGCAGGACCGACATGCGCGGCTTGCCGTCCTCGGTGAGGAAGCCCTCCGCGAGTTCGTCGGCGATCTTGCCGGTGCCGTCGGGCGACGAGTCGTCGACGACCAGCAGGCGCAGGCCCGGCTGGTCGAGTCCCATGAGCAGCTCGACCATGCCCGGCAGGTTGCCTGCCTCGTTGTACGTGGGCATGACCACGGTGAGCGGGGTGTGTGCCCAGGTGTCCGGGAGCTTCGTGGTTGCGACGTCGGTCGCGCGGGGAGTCTGCTGCTCGCCTATCACAGGTTGTGCCTCACTGAAGTTGGTCACCGGTCAGAGGAGAAGCGGACGGCGGCGGCGGGCAGTTCAGCCTCGCACCACACCCGCACCCCTGCGCGAAGTTCGTTGTCGGCCCCTACTACGGCACCGTCACCGATGACCGCGCCGTTCACCACCGTGCGCGAACCCACCGAAGCTCCGGCGCCGATGAGACTGGCGTTCACCACCGTGTCCGGGCCGAGGGTCGCACCGTCCAGCACGATCGAGCCCTGGACGACCGCGCCCGATTCGATCCGGGCGCCGGCACCCACCACCGTACCGCCCGACAGCTTGGCTCCGTCGGCCACATGGGCACCGGGGAGCACGAGCGCCTCACCGCGCGGGCCGGGGACGGCCGGAGAGGCCACGATGCCGCGGACGAGGTCGGCGGAGGCCTGGACGAAGGACTCGGGCTTGCCGAGGTCCAGCCAGTACGTGTCCTCGGTCACGCCGTGCAGCTTGGCACCGGAGGCGAGCAGACCCGGGAAGGTCTCGCGCTCGACGGATACCGATCGGCCGGCCGGAATGGAGTCGATCACGCTGCGGCGGAACACGTAGCAGCCGGCGTTGATCTGATCGGTGATGATTTCCTCGGGGGTCTGCGGCTTCTCGGTGAAGGCCAGCACCCGCCCCTCGGAGTCGGTGGGGACCAGGCCGAACGCGCGCGGGTCGTCGACCCGCACGAGGTGCAGGGAGACATCGGCGTCGGCCGCCTGGTGGGAGTCGACCAGGCCCGCGATGTCGAGGCCCGTCAGGATGTCGCCGTTGAAGACGAGTACGGGGGAATCCGGGCCACCGGTCAGGCGCTGGGCGGCGTTGCGGATGGCACCGCCGGTGCCAAGGGGCTCGTCCTCGACGACGTATTCGAGGGTGATGCCGAAGTCGGAACCGTCGCCGAAGTAGGGCTCGAAGACCTCGGCGAGGTAGCAGGTGGCCATCACGATGTGTGTGACACCGGCGGCGGCGGCCCTGGCTATCTGGTGGGCGAGGAAGGGGACACCCGCTGCCGGAACCATCGGCTTGGGAGTGTTCACCGTCACGGGGCGCAGTCGCGTCCCCTGCCCGCCAACCAGCAGGATCGCTTCCGTCATTGTTTTCTCCCCAACCGGTTCGGGCGTACGAAGGTTCAAATTTAGCCCATCCGGGGACATGCGAAGGCCGGAGGCGGCTGCGCCGGGGCCGCCTCCGGCCACGTTCTTGTTACGGAAGGTTGCGCGCCATGACGATGCGCTGGACCTGGTTCGTGCCCTCGTAGATCTGCGTGATCTTGGCGTCGCGCATCATGCGCTCCACCGGGTAGTCGCGCGTGTAGCCGTAACCGCCGAGCAGCTGGACGGCGTCGGTGGTGACCTCCATGGCCACGTCGGACGCGAAGCACTTGGCCGCCGCACCGAAGAAGGTGAGGTCAGCGTCGACGCGTTCGGACTTGGCGGCCGCCGCGTAGGTCAGCTGACGGGCCGCCTCGATCTTCATCGCCATGTCCGCGAGCATGAACTGCACGCCCTGGAAGTCACCGATGGGCTTGCCGAACTGCTTGCGCTCCTGGACGTACCCCTTGGCGTAGTCCAGGGCGCCCTGGGCGATGCCGAGAGCCTGTGCCGCAATCGTGATGCGGGTGTGATCAAGGGTCTTCATCGCGGTGGCGAATCCGGTGCCCTCGGCGCCGATCATGCGGTCGGCGGGGATCCGGACGTTGTCGAGGTAGACCTCGCGCGTCGGGGAGCCCTTGATGCCGAGCTTCTTCTCCGGCGCTCCGAAGGAGACGCCCTCGTCGCCCTTCTCCACGACGAAGGCGCTGATGCCCTTGGAGCGCTTCTCCGGGTCGGTGACGGCCATGACCGTGTAGTAATCGGAGACGCCCGCGTTGGTGATCCAGCGCTTGACGCCGTTGAGCACCCAGAAGTCCCCGTCGCGCACGGCGCGGGTCTTCATGCCGGCGGCGTCGGAGCCCGCGTCGGGCTCGGAGAGCGCGTACGAGAACATCGCGTCGCCCTTGGCCAGCGGGCCGAGGTACTTGGCCTTGAGCTCCTCGGAACCCGAGAGGATCACGGGGAGGGAGCCGAGCTTGTTCACCGCCGGGATGAGGGAGGAGGACGCGCAGACGCGGGCCACCTCCTCGATCACGATCACGGTGGCGAGGGCGTCGGCCCCGGCGCCGCCGTAGGTCTCCGGCACGTGGACGGCGTGCAGGTCGCTGGCGACCAGGGCGTCGAGGGCCTCCTGCGGGAAGCGGGACTCCTCGTCGACCGCGGCGGCGAACGGAAGGATCTTCGCCTCGGCGAGCGAGCGGACGGACTCGCGGAGCATGTCGTGCTCCTCGGCCGGGCGGTACAGGTCGAAGTCGGCAGAACCCGCCAAGATCTCTCACTCCCCAAGGTGACGCGGCCGCGTGACGCCGATGCGTGGTGCAGGAGCGTGCTGCGGACCGCGTGATGCGTGATGCTAACTACCGTTAAGTAACCCAAATCTTAGTGTCCGGCGTCCCGGCAGCGATATGTACGGCGCACGTGAGCTGCGTGACAGCGGGGAGCGTCCCCCGCCGGGGGCGCGACTATGCTCGGTGGCCGCAAACGGCCCCGCACCTCTGGAGCACTCATGGCCCCCCTCAAGATCACTGTGATCGGCACCGGCTACCTCGGCGCGACGCACGCCGCGGCGATGGCCGAGCTCGGCTTCGAGGTGCTGGGGCTGGACGTGGTCCCCGAGAAGATCGAGATGCTCGCGGCCGGCCGGGTCCCCATGTACGAACCGGGACTGGAAGAGCTCCTCGCCGCGCACGTCGCCGGACTGCCCGGCTCCAGCGGGCGCCTGCGCTTCACCACTTCCTGGGAGGAAGTGGGCGAATTCGGCGACGTCCACTTCGTCTGCGTGAACACCCCGCAGAAGCACGGCGAGTACGCCTGCGACATGTCGTACGTCGATTCCGCGATGGAGTCCCTGGCCCCGCACCTGACCCGGCCCGTCCTCGTCGTCGGCAAGTCCACGGTCCCCGTCGGCTCCGCCGCACGCCTCGCCGCGAAGCTGGAGTCCCTGGCCCCGGCGGGCGACGGGGTCGAACTGGCGTGGAACCCGGAGTTCCTGCGCGAGGGCTACGCCGTCCAGGACACCCTGCACCCCGACCGGATCGTCATCGGCGTCCAGGGCGAGCGCGCCGAGAAGCTGCTGCGCGAGGTCTACGAGACCCCCATGTCCGAGGGCACCCCGCTGGTGGTCACCGACTTCCCCACCTCCGAACTCGTCAAGACGGCCGCGAACTCCTTCCTCGCCACGAAGATCTCCTTCATCAACGCCATGGCCGAGGTCTGCGAGGCCGCGGGCGGCGACGTGGCCAAGCTCGCCGAGGCCATCGGCCACGACGAACGCATCGGCGCGAAGTACCTGCGCGCCGGCATCGGTTTCGGCGGCGGCTGCCTGCCCAAGGACATCCGCGCCTTCATGGCCCGCGCCGGCGAACTCGGCGCCGACCAGGCCCTGACCTTCCTGCGCGAGGTCGACTCCATCAACATGCGCCGCCGCGGCCACATGGTCGAGCTGGCCCGCGAGGCGGTCGGCGGCTCATTCCTCGGCAAGCGCGTCGCCGTCCTCGGCGCCACCTTCAAGCCCGACTCCGACGACGTCCGCGACTCCCCCGCCCTCAACGTCGCCGGCCAGATCCACCTCCAGGGCGGCCAGGTCACCGTCTACGACCCCAAGGGCATGGACAACGCCCGCCGCGTCTTCCCCACCCTCGGCTACGCCGGCTCCGCGCTGGAGGCCGCCCGCGGCGCCGAGGTCGTCCTGCACCTCACCGAGTGGCGCGAGTTCCGCGACCTCGACCCCGCCGCGCTCGGCGAGGTCGTCACCGACCGCCTCGTCCTCGACGGCCGGAACGCCCTCGACCCCGTCCTGTGGCGCGCGGCCGGCTGGACGTACCGGGCCATGGGACGGCCGCACGCGTAAGGGACTTGCGGGCGCCGGAGGCTGACCAGGGCGTATACCGATACCCAGTTTTGATGGGCCTCAGTCAAAGATGTGGAATAAATGACTGGGTAGACTTCGGGCCGATGACCACGACCAGCAGCCCTCCGACCAACCCCACCGCATCTGCGACGGCGGCGCCCGCCACGCGTGACCGGCGGGGATCCTTCGAAGCAGCCATGCGAGGACGCGGCGCCCTTCTGGGCATCGCGGGCTTCTGGCTGGCCTCCCGCGCCGCGATGCTCTGGATGCTCGTCAACGACTTCTTCAGCTCGAACGTCGTCCGAGTAGAGGTCACGGCGACCTACCACAACTGGTACAACGTCCTCGTCACGTGGACGCTGCCGCAGAACGACATCATGTGGCAGTACCCGCCGGCAGCCGCGGCGATCTTCCTCTCGCCCGACCTGCTGCCCTTCCTCAGCTACTTCCAGGCCTTCGTCGCCCTGACCGTGCTGTGCGACGCCGTCATCCTCGTCGGCCTCATGCGGGCCGCCCGGCGCAACGACGGCAGCATGGCCGGCGCCGCGCTGTGGCTGGTCACCCTGCCCATGATGATGGCCACCCCGTTCGCCCGCTACGACGTCCAGGTCACCCTGCTCGCCGTCGCCTCGCTGCTCTGCCTGCGCTACCGCCCGCGCCTCGGCGGCGTCATCGCCGGCATCGGCGCCATGGTCAAGGTCTGGCCCCTGCTGGCCCTGCTCGGCACCCCGCGCGGCAAGTCCACGCGCGAGGCCCTCATCGCGGCCGCCCTGTCCTGCGTCGCACTGCTCGCCGTCTTCGCGGCGCTGTTCCGCGACACCCTCGGCTTCCTGGGCAACCAGGGCGACCGCGGCATCCAGGTCGAGTCCCTCGGCGGCTCCGCGCTGATGGCCGCCCGGCTCGTCGACCTGTGGCCCGGCAAGATCAACTTCCAGTACGGGGCCTTCGAGTACGTCGGCCCCTACGTGTCGAGCATCGCCCGGGCCTCCCTCGGCCTGACCGTGATCGGCTTCCTGCTGCTCCTGCTGTGGCGCGTCAAGGCCAACCGCTGGTCGAACGCGACCCCGTTCGACGCCGCGCTCTGCGCCATCATGGTGTTCACCGTCACCAGCCGCGTCATCAGCCCGCAGTACATGATCTGGCTGCTCGGCCTCGCGGCCGTCTGCCTGACCTCGCGTCACACCACCCAGCGCCCCATCGCCTGGCTGCTGGTGGTCGCCAACGCGCTCACCACGCTGATCTTCCCGGTCTGGTACGGCTCGGACATCCTGGAGAACACCACGCTCGGCACCATCCTGCTGTGCGCGCGCAACGGCATCCTGCTGTACGCCACGGTGTGGTCCGGCCTGCGCCTGTGGAAGGCGACCGTCCTGCCCAAGTCCGCCCTCTAGACGGTCCTACGGTGCTGTGCGGCGCGGGCCGTGAACTCCACGCCGCGCAGCACCCTCTGGGCGTTGCCCCAGGTCAGCAGGGCCAGATCGGTCTCCGACCAGCCCCGCTCCAGTAGTTCCGCGATCAGCCTCGGGTAGCCCGAGGGATCCGTCAGACCGGCCGGCCGGGGATGACCCCGGTCCGAGCCGAAGGCCGCGCCGAGACCGACGCCCTCCGGGCCCGCCAGCGCGCGTACGTGTTCCACGTGGTCCGCGACCGCGTGCAGGGAGTCCCCCGTGCGCGCCGCGTCGAAGGTGACCATCGCCAGCCCGTTCGCCGCCCGCAGCGCGAGCAGCACCTCGTCCGTGACGTTCCCCGGATGCGGGTTGAGGGCGGCCGCGCCCGTGTTCGAGACCACCACCGGGGCCTTGGAGGCCGCCGCGAGCCGGCAGGCCGCCGGCGGCGGGCAGCCCGTCAGATCCAGCAGCATCGCCAGCCGGTTGGTCTCGCGGACCACCTCGTGGCCGAAGGCCGTCAGCTCCTCCTCCGCCCAGGGGGCGCCCGCGGGCGCGACGATCCGCACGCCCAGGGCGTGGAAGGCGCGCAGCGCGCCGAGCGAACCGGTCAGCGTGCGGCCGGGCACGGGGCCCAGGAACGAGGCGATGCGGCCGCGGTTGCGGGCATCGGCCATGTCATCGGCGGTGAGGGCGAGGCACAGGCTGTCGGGGTAGCGGCGCATCAGGGCCAGCGCGACGTCGATCTGTTCGAGGGTGTCGGACACCACCTGGTCCGGGTCCGACGCCTCGTGCGGGGTCAGCAGCGACCAGAACTGCGCGCCGACGCCGCCGGCTCGCAGGCGCGGGATGTCGGTGTCGACGCCCGTGTCCGGGGTGTCGATGTCGTGGTACGGGCTCTGGCGCAGGGTCCAGACGAGCGTGTTGCACCCGTCCGCGACGGGATGCACGGCGAGCAGCGTGGCTGCCCGGTCCAGGGCGCCGGCCACCATCGTGGGGGCGGGTACGTCCTGGGCACCGATGCCCACGGTGTGGGGTTCATCCTGCAGGTCGGCCATGGCTTTGGCTCCGGTCTCGGCGGCAGCAGGGAGGGCTGGAGCCACCGTGACACGTGGGGCGCGGGGGCCGCCCGGCGGGTGTGGCGTTCGGGTGCCCCGCCGAACCTCCCGACCCGGCCCCAGGTCACCCCCTCGCCCCGGCCGGCCGTTGCCCTGCGCTCGCCTCCGCCGCCCGGGGGTGTGCCGCTGCGCGGGGCCGTCCCCGACCCACCCTTCCACCGTTCCCGCCTCAAACGCCGGCGCGGCTCAACCCAACCCCCGCGGGCTCCGCCCCCGAACCCCCACGCCTCAAACGCCGGCGAGGCTGAACCGCCGAAAACCGCCCCGAGCCGGGAGCCACCCGGCGGAGCCGAGAGCCGCCCCGGGCCGGACATGCCCGGCGGAGCCGGAACCCCTGGGGCTCCGCCCCAGACCCCGCGCCTCAAACGCCGGCGAGGCTGGATGTGGCCCAGCCAGGCTGGAGCAGTACCGCGAGGCTGTGGATATGGCCCGGCCAGGGTGGAGCAGCGCCGCAAGTCCCCGGTAAGCCAACCAGGCCTGGGCGGCGCGGATGAGGTAGGACCGGAACCGTCCCCGGCCGGAAGTGAGGACTGAGGTAGGCCCGGAAGGCCGAACGGGCCCGGAACCGACCCCCGCCGAGAGCGAAGACTGAGGTAGGCCCGGGAGACCGAACGGGCCCGGAACCGACCCCCGCCGGGGGCGGGGGACTGAGGTAGGCCGGGGAGGCCGACGGGCCCGGAACCGTCCCGGGCCGGGGGCGGGGACGGGGTGGGGGGTCGGCCGGGGCTAAAACGTGATTTGTTGGCGCCCTGTCCCGCCCGGCAAAAGGGACCCGGAACAGGCGCCATAAATCATGCCCGCCCCGGACGACCCCCCACCCCGGCCCCGACCCCGGCCCCACCCGCAGCCACCACCCGGGGCGGCAGCTCCACCGCACCCCGCCCGGCCAGGGCAAGGGCAAGGGCAAGGCGCAGGTCAGAGGTGGGCGTTCGACGGCGGGGTCGTCGCGAGGGAGGTCGCGACGGATTCCGCGTCGCGGAGGGCGCGGACCGCGTTGGACCAGGTGAGCTTCGCCAGGTCCGGCTCCGACCAGCCGCGGGACAGGAGTTCCGCGATCAGGTTCGGGTAGCCCGCGACGTCGTCCAGGCCGGACGGCGTGAACGCCGTGCCGTCGTAGTCGCCGCCGATGCCGATGTGGTCGACTCCGGCCACCTCGCGCATGTGGTCCAGGTGGTCGGCGACCGTCGCCGCCGTCGCGACGGGACGCGGCCGCTCTTCCTCGAAGGCCCGGTGCAGGGCCATCGCCGCCGGCGTGGTGTCGAGGTGGTGGAAGCCGTGCGCGCGCAGGTTCTCGTCGGCGGCCAGCGTCCAGTCGACCGCCGCCTGGAGGACGAACTTCGGCACGAACGTGGCCATGGCGACCCCGCCGTTGGCCGGCAGCAGTTCCAGTACGTCGTCCGGAATGTTGCGCGGGTGGTCGCACACCGCCCGCGCCGAGGAGTGCGAGAAGATCACCGGCGCGGCCGACACCGCGAGCGCGTCCCGCATCGTCGTCGCGGCGACGTGCGAGAGGTCCACGAGCATGCCGACGCGGTTCATCTCCCGCACGACCTCGCGGCCGAAGTCGCTCAGACCGCCGTGCCTCGGCTCGTCGGTCGCCGAGTCCGCCCAGTCGATGGTGTCGTTGTGCGTGAGCGTCATGTACCGCACGCCGAGCCGGTGCAGGGCCCGCAGCGTGGCGAGGGAGTTGTTGATGGAGTGGCCGCCCTCGGCCCCCATCAGCGAGGCGATCCGGCCCTCGGCGCGGGCCGCCTCCATGTCGTCCGCCGTCAGCGCCCGCACCAGGTCCGCGGGATAACGGTCGATCAGCTGGGCGACCGCGTCCATCTGCTCCAGCGTCGCGCTGACCGCCTCGTCACCGGCGTAGTCGGAGCGGACGTAGACGGACCAGAACTGCGCGCCGACCCCGCCGGCCCGCAGCCGGGGGATGTCGGTGTGCAGGTGGGCGCTCTGGTCGCCGGCGATGTCCCGCCGGCCGAGGTCGTAGCGGACCTGCTCGCGCAGCGCCCACGGCAGGTCGTTGTGCCCGTCGACGACCGGGTGCGCGGCGAGGAGCTCCCGGGCCCGCCCGAGCAGGTCCGCGGCGCTCACTTGCCGAATCCGAAGGAGTCCGCGCCCGCGACCTTCGTGCGCAGCCGCTTGCCCTTCTCGGTGGCCTGGTCGTTCAGCTCCTGCTGGAAGTCCCGCATCCGGGCCAGCAGGTCCGGGTCGTGGGCCGCGAGCATGCGTACGGCCAGCAGCCCCGCGTTGCGCGCCCCGGCGACCGAGACGGTGGCGACGGGGACCCCGGCCGGCATCTGGACGATCGACAGCAGGGAGTCCATGCCGTCGAGGTACTTCAGCGGCACCGGTACGCCGATGACGGGCAGCGGGGTGACCGACGCCAGCATGCCGGGCAGGTGGGCGGCTCCGCCCGCGCCCGCGATGATCGCCTTCAGGCCGCGGTCGGCGGCCCGCTCGCCGTACGCGACCATCTCGCGCGGCATCCGGTGGGCGGAGACGACGTCGACCTCGTAGGGGATCTCGAACTCGTCCAGCGCCTTGGCGGCGGCCTCCATGACCGGCCAGTCGGAGTCCGAACCCATGACGATGCCGACGACGGGACCTGCGGAAGGGGCGGTACTCATTCGGTGATCGTTCCTCTGAGGTAGCCGGCTGCGTGACGTGCGCGCTCCAGCACATCGTCCAGGTCGTCGCCGTATGTGTTGACGTGGCCGACCTTGCGGCCGTGCTTCACGTCCTTGCCGTACATGTGGATCTTCAGCTGGGGGTCGTGCGCCATGCAGTGCAGGTACGCCGCGTACATGTCGGGGTAGTCCCCGCCCAGCACGTTGGCCATGACCGTCCAGCGGGCCCGCGGGCGCGGGTCGCCCAGAGGGAGGTCCAGGACGGCCCGGACGTGGTTGGCGAACTGGGAGGTGACCGCGCCGTCCTGGGTCCAGTGCCCGCTGTTGTGCGGGCGCATGGCCAGTTCGTTGACGAGGATGCGGCCGTCGGTGGTCTCGAACAGCTCCACGGCCAGGTGGCCGGTCACGTCGAGCTCCTTGGCGATGCGCAGGGCCAGGGCCTGGGCCTCGCCCGCCAGCTCCTCGGAGAGGTTCGGGGCGGGCGCGATGACCGTGTCGCACACGCCGTCCACCTGGATGGACTCCACGACGGGATAGGCCACGGCCTGGCCGTGCGGGGAGCGGACGATGTTCGCCGCGAGCTCGCGGACGTACTCGACCTTCTCCTCCGCGAGGACGGGGACACCCGCCTTGAAGGGGGCGTCGGCGTCCTCGGGGGTGCGGACGAACCACACCCCCTTGCCGTCGTACCCGCCGCGCACCGTCTTGAGGATGACGGGGAAGCCGCCGACCTCTTCCGCGAAGGCGCCCACGTCCGCCGGATCGCGCACGATCCGGTGGCGGGGGCTGGGCGCACCGATCTCGTCGAGCTTGGCGCGCATCACCCCCTTGTCCTGGGCGTGCACCAACGCGCCGGGCCCCGGCCGGACGGGGATGCCGTCCGACTCCAGGGCCCGGAGGTGTTCGGTGGGTACGTGCTCGTGATCGAAGGTGATCACGTCGCAGCCGCGCGCGAAGGCGCGCAGTGTCTCCAGATCGCGATAGTCGCCGATGACGACGTCGCTCACGACCTGGGCCGCCGAGTCCTGTGGGGTGTCACTGAGGATCTTGAATTTGATGCCGAGGGGGATACCCGCCTCGTGGGTCATGCGGGCGAGCTGTCCGCCGCCGACCATGCCGACTACCGGGAACGTCACCACTCCAGGGTATCCGCCGGTATTGCGCCATCGGGACCCGCATGGGCACGGCCCCGGCGCGTACCCGCCGGTTCCTCCCGGAGGGCCCGTGTGCCGTGCGTCGCAAGGGGCGCCAAGGCACGTACGGACCCCGGGGGCGACACTTACCATGAACGGGTTGACGAAATCGAGTGACGCCTCAACGCGGGGCGACGACGACGGACAGGGACTGAACCATCACATGAGCACGCCGAAAGCAGCACCGCTGTCCGAGCGCTTCCGCGGCCTCGCGCGGGAGGTCGTCAAGTTCGGGGCAGTGGGCGGACTGGGCGTCCTGGTCAACTTCGGTGTGTTCAACCTGCTCCGGAGCACGACCGACCTCCAGACCGTGCGCGCGAACGTCATAGCCATCGTGGTGGCCATCATCACCAACTACGTCGGCTTCCGGTACTTCACCTACCGCGACCGCGACCTCGGCAGCCGCCGTCGCGAGATGTTCCTCTTCGTACTGTTCAGCGCCATCGGCATGGTCATCGAGAGCGGTGTGCTCTACGCGGCGACGTACGGCCTCGGCTGGGACAGCTCGCTCCAGAACAACGTGATCAAGTTCGTCGGCATGGCCGTGGCGACCGTCTTCCGCTTCTGGTCCTACCGGACCTGGGTCTTCAAGGCCCTGCCCACGCCCGCCGCGCCCTCGCTGATCGTCGAGCAGCGTGACGGCCACGACGCTCCCGTGGCCCCGCTCACCCCCGAGCCCGCCGCCACCAACTAGCGCCACCGACGTATACGTCCCCTCACCGCACCGTCTGCGCCGGCTCCGTCCGTTCCTGCGCGGTCCGGCTGAGGAACAGGGCGAACACCGGCGGCTGGGTCTGGAGCAGTTCCAGCCGGCCGCCGTCGGCTTCGGCGAGGTCCCTGGCGACCGCCAGGCCGATGCCCGTGGAGTTGCGGCCGCTGATGGCCCGCTCGAAGATCCGGTTGCCGAGGTCCGGCGGGACGCCGGGGCCCTCGTCGGTGACCTCCAGTACGGCCTGGTTGCCCGTGACCCGGGTGCGCAGCGCGACCGTCCCGCCCCCGTGCATGAGCGCGTTCTCCACGAGGGTCGCCAGGACCTGTGAGACCGCCCCGGGCGTGCCGACGGCCCGCATGCCCGTCTTCCCGGAGCGCACGATGGCCCGTCCGGCGCTGCGGTAGGCCGGCCGCCACTCCTCCACCTGCTGTTTGACGACCTCGTCGAGGTCGAAGGGGACCGCCGAGCCGGTCCGCGGGTCGCGCGAGTTCGTGAGCAGCCGCTGGACGACGTCCGTGAGCCGCTCCACCTGGGTGAGGGCGATGGTCGCCTCTTCCCGTACCGTCTCCAGGTCGTCGGTGACGGTGATCTCCTCCAGCCGCATCGACAGCGCCGTCAGCGGGGTGCGCAGCTGGTGGGAGGCGTCGGCGGCGAGGCGCCGCTCGGCGGTGAGCATCCGGCCGATCCGCTCGGCGCTGGCGTCGAGCACGTCCGCGACCCGGTCCAGCTCGGGGACCCCGTACCGCTTGTGCCGGGGCCGCGGGTCGCCCGATCCCAGCCGTTCGGCCGTCTCGGCGAGGTCGGTGAGCGGGGAGGCGAGCCGGTTGGCCTGGCGCACTGCGAGGAGGACGGCCGCCACGACGGCCAGCAGCGCCACGGCGCCGACCACCGCGAGGGTGCGGCCGACCTCCCTGGTGACGGTGGAGCGGGTCTCCTCGACGAGTACGGTCTCGCCCTGCTCGCCGCGGGCGGTGCCCCGGATGACGCTGCCGTCGATGCGGTGGCCGACCTCGACGACGGGCTGTCCGGGGACGGTGATGCGGGCGTACGTGCCGAGGTCCAGCTGTTCGGCGAGGTCGGCGGCGTCGACGGGCTTGTGCTCCAGGGCGTCCGCCTCGACGATGCCGAGCAGCCGCAGGGCCTCGGACCCGATGCGGTCCTGGGCGCTGCTGGTGATGGTCCGGGTCTCCACGATGACCAGGGAGACCCCGAACACGGCGATCACGACGAGCACCACGGCGAGCGTGGAGTTGATCAGGCGACGGCGCATGGCTTAGAGGATGCCCTAGGGCCTGTCGTCAAACTCCCGTCGTCGCCCGGAGGGCGGCCCTGCGGCGTCTGGTGCGTGCTCTCGGTGCGCCGGGCGGAAGCCCGCGTACTGGACGTACTTGGCTTTCGCCCGGTGCGGCGAGAGCGCGTGCCAGGCGTCGCAGGGCAGACGGGAGTTTGACGACAGGCCCTAGAAGCCCCGGTCGCCCTGGCGGGGGCGGTTCAGCTCTTCTCGAAGCGGAAGCCGACGCCGCGGACGGTGGCGATGTAGCGGGGGTTGGCCGCGTCGTCGCCGAGCTTCTTGCGGAGCCAGGAGATGTGCATGTCGAGGGTCTTGGTGGAGGACCACCAGGTGGTGTCCCAGACCTCGCGCATCAACTGGTCGCGGGTGACGACCCGGCCCGCGTCGCGGACGAGGACGCGCAGGAGGTCGAACTCCTTGGCGGTGAGCTGGAGCTCCTCCTCCCCCATCCAGGCGCGGTGCGACTCGACGTCGATGCGCACGCCGTGGGTGGCGGGGGCCTGGGCGGTCTCGGCGGCGCCGCGCCGCAGGAGGGCCCGGACGCGGGCGAGGAGCTCGGCGAGCCGGAAGGGCTTGGTCACGTAGTCGTCGGCGCCGGCGTCGAGGCCGACGACCGTGTCGACCTCGTCGGCGCGGGCGGTCAGGACGAGGATGGGGAAGCCGTGGCCTTCGGCGCGCAGCCGCCGGGCGACCTCCAGGCCGTCCATGCCGGGCAGGCCGAGGTCGAGGACGACGAGGTCGACGCCGCCCTGCAGCCCGGCGTCCAGGGCGGTGGGGCCGTCTTCCCGGACCTCGACCTCGTACCCCTCCCGGCGCAGGGCGCGGGCCAGGGGTTCCGAGATGGATGCGTCGTCCTCGGCGAGCAGTACACGCGTCATGTGGGTGATGGTAGTCCGCGGCGGCTCAAAGGAGAGGCCCTCCCACAGGACCCTCTCTATCTGGGCTTATGCACGAGGCGGCGCCTTCGAATATGGTCGATCGGTTCCCTGGATGCCTGTGATCCATCTCTCAAGTCCTTCCATATGCCGCAGTGTCGTGTCGTATGGTGGCGAGACGCCTGATGCACTACCCAGGGGATCTTTGTGCCGAAAAGCGAGCCAAAGACCTCAAATTCTGCTCTGGTCGGTTTACCCGGCCCAGATGACAGTGAATGACCTGTGGGCCGGGCCCTGCGCGCGAAGATGCGTGCCGGGCGTGGATCCCGGTCACGGCTGACCCTTCGACTCCGGCATCCCGGGGGACGAGACCCCAGGGCGTGGGGTGGGCCATCCGTTGCCGGTGCCGGCCACCCCCCACCGGGCGCTGTTCAGCTCACGAAGCCGAGCGTCCCGAGCAAGCAAGGATCGACCATGGCTTCCAGCCTGACGAAGGGCTCGGCGGACCCGTCCACCGAGAAGACCTTCTTCGGCCACCCCCGTGGCCTGGCCACTCTGTTCATGACCGAGATGTGGGAGCGGTTCTCCTACTACGGCATGCGCGCCCTTCTGGTCTACTACCTGGTCTCGGGCGGCGCCGACGCCGCCACGGGCAGCCAGGGCGGCGGCCTGGCGATGACGGCGGCCACGACGACGGCCATCTACTCCGTGTACGTGTCGATGGTCTACCTGATGGCCATGCCGGGCGGATGGTTCGGAGACCGCGTCTGGGGTGCCCGCAAGACGGTCGCCATCGCCGGTTTCGTGATCATGGGTGGTCACCTCTCGCTCGCCCTTCCGGGGCAGGCGATGTTCTTCGTCGGTCTGATCCTCGTCGCGACCGGTTCCGGTCTGCTGAAGGCCAACATCTCCACGATGGTCGGCCACCTGTACGACGGTCCCGAGGACCCGCGCCGTGACGGTGGCTTCACCCTCTTCTACATCGGCATCAACCTCGGCGCCTTCATCGCCCCGTTCGTCGTCGGAACGGTCGGCAAGGAGTACAACTGGCACCTGGGCTTCGCCCTCGCCGCCGCCGGCATGGGCCTGGGCCTGGCGCAGTTCCTGCTCGGCACCAAGCACCTGAGCCCGAAGAGCAGCCAGGTCCCGAACCCGCTGTCCGCGGAGGAGCGCAAGGCCGTCCTCACGAAGGTCGTCCTCGCCGTCGTGGGCATCGCCGTCTTCTACGGCGCCGTGGTCGCCCTGGGCCTCTACACGCTGAACTGGGCGCTGGTCCCGCTGACGCTGGCCGGTCTGATCATCCCGGTCGCCGTCCTGACGCGCATCAAGCGCGACAAGGACCTGTCGGGTCCCGAGCAGTCGAAGATGACCGCGTACATCTGGTTCTTCATCGCCGCCGCCGTCTTCTGGATGATCTACGACCAGGGTGGCTCCACGCTGTCCCTGTTCGCCGACTCCAAGACCGCCGACACCGTCTTCGGCCTCGGCTTCTCGGCCACCTGGTACCAGTCGCTGAACCCGCTGTTCGTGATGGCCCTCGCGCCGGTCTTCGCCTGGCTGTGGCTGTGGCTGGCCCGCAAGAACCAGGAGCCGAACACCATCGTGAAGTTCGCGATGGGTCTGGTCCTGGTCGGCGCCTCGTTCTTCGTCT
Organism: Streptomyces sp. NPDC006512; assembly: GCF_040611935.1. Lineage (NCBI taxonomy): Bacteria > Bacillati > Actinomycetota > Actinomycetes > Kitasatosporales > Streptomycetaceae > Streptomyces > Streptomyces sp. NPDC006512. The sequence continues at coordinate 31,536 of NZ_JBEXPG010000050.1, forward strand.
TCATCGTCCCGATGAACATGGCGGGCGACGGCACCATGGTCTCCCCGATGTGGCTCGTCTCGATCTACATGATCCAGACCATCGGTGAGCTGTGCCTCTCCCCGGTCGGCCTCTCGGTCACCACGAAGATGGCCCCGCAGAAGTACGCCTCCCAGATGATGGGCGTCTGGTTCCTCGCCGTCACCGCCGGTGACTGCACGACCAGCCTCCTGTCGCTGGGCGGCGTGGACCTGAACGGCCTGTGGGTGATCGCCTTCGAGGCGCTGGCCGCGGTCCTCGCGGGCTTCGCGGTCTACTCGTACCGCAAGAAGGTCCAGTCCCTGATGGGCAGCGTGCACTGACGCACCCCGTACGACAGGACGGCCCGGCACACCCTCTGGTGTGCCGGGCCGTTCTGCGTCGCGGGGTTACCTCGTGCCGCGCAGGCGGCGCCACGGGGTGAAGGTGAAGACCGCGCCGCCGAGCAGGATCACGGTGCCGGCGACCAGGGCGAGGGCCTTGATGCCGCCCTCGTCCTCGGCGCCGGTCTCGGCGAGGCCGCCCGAGGCGGCGGAGCCGCCGCCGGTCCCGGCGGTGGTGGAGCCGGAGCCGCCCGGCTGGGCGGCCGTGTCGAGCTCCAGCGAGACGCCGCTGCTGGCCGCCTTGCAGGGCACGTTGATCGGGGTGGAACCCGGGGCCATCGTGACGTCGATGGTCAGCTGGTCGGGGCTCAGCGTCACCTTGCCGGTCTTGCCGGGCTTGTAGGTGCCGGTCATGTCGCTGAGGCTGACCGGGGCCTTGTCCGGGATCGGCTCGGCATTGGCCGGGCCGGAGACCTTGACGGTGCCGGAGTCGGCGCCGCCGAGCTTGACGTTCATCGAGGGCTTGAGCGCCCCGGCCGGCAGTGCCATGGGGGCGGCCATGGCTCCCTTCGCGGTCTTGACCGTGAGCTCGTAGTCGCCGCCGTTCTTCTTGGCGTTGATCGTCACCGGGGTCTTGATACCGCCCGGGACGACCGGCCCGCAGTCGAAGGCGACCTCGACGGCCTTGCCCGGGAAGTCGGTCTGGCCGCCACCGCCACCGGTCGTGGAGCCGGTAGTGGAGCCGGTCGTGGCCCCGCCGGTGGTGGCCCCGCCGGTGGTCGCGCCGCCCGTGGTCGCGCCGCCCGTCGTGGCCCCGCCGGTGGTCGAACCCGTCGTCGCGCCGCCGGTCGTCGCACCGCCCGTCGTCGCACCGCCGGTCGTCGCGCCGCCGGTGGAGCCTTCGGAGACGTCGATGGTGGCCCCGCCCGTGACCGTGCCCACCGGGGCGCACTTGGTGACGAAGGTGCCGAAGGGGAAGGAGACGGCGACCTCGTACCGGCCGGGCGTCAGCGTGACCTTGCCCGCCTTGGTCAGCTTCAGCTTGCCCTTCATGGTCGACATGACCATGGGGGCCTTCTTCGGGATCTCCGGGTTCTTCTTCTCCCCGACGACCTTCAGCTCGCCTCCCGCGCCGCCCACCGTGAACCAGCCGGTGGGCACCACGGAGTCCTTCGGGATCACCATGAGGTCGGTGTTGTTGGAGGCCGGTTTGACGGTCTCCCACGACACGTCGACCTCGTCGCCGACCTTGGCCGTGGCCGGGGCCGTGATCTTGGCGGTGGTCTCGCCCTCCACCGGGTCGCCGCCGCCCGCGGGCGGTACGCACTTGACCTTGTAGGTGGCATCGGCGGCCTGGGCGGGGGAAGCCGCCATGGCGATGCCCGCGCCGCCGAGCAGCAGCGCGACCAGGGCCGCGCTCGCCCTCCGTTGGGTGTTCACGAATGTCCCTTCGTCGTCGGACTCTTCTCAGACGGTGCGGACGTCTGTGGTGGCTCCGCCGGCGCGTCCCGCGCCGGCTCCGTTTCCTCGGGGGTGAACCACGGCAGGACCGCCGTGGGGGTCTGGGGGGCGGCCGGCGCGGGGTCCCGCAGGGCGGGGATCCCCGGCAGCCGGGCGGTCACCGCGGTGGCCGCGTCCAGGGCCTTCGCGCCCCGGTGGCGGCCGCCGCCGGGCGCCGTGGCGCGGGGGCGGACGCGGTCGACGACGGCCATGCCGGCCCGGAACAGCGCGGTCGGGATCACCACCAGCAGCAGGCCCCAGAACAGCAGCACCCCGTACGGGCGGTCCACGCCCCACGGCTGGGCGGCCACGACCGTGTCCCCGTACTTGAGGGAGACGGTGTAGTCGCCGTGGGCTCCGGCGGGCAGCGTCACGTCCAGGGCGACCTCGGCCTTGCCGCCCGGCGCGATGGTGCCCTTCCAGCGGGCTTCCTCCCAGGTCGGGGCGAACACCCCGTGGGCGGTGCCGAGCTGGAAGACGGGGTCCTCGACCGGGGCCGAGCCCAGGTTCCCGACGGTGACGGTGAACCGCCGGGCGGGCGGGGCGCCGAACCAGGTCAGCACCCCGTCGTCGCCCTGGAGCCGGACCCCGGTGAGCATCGCGAGCCGGGCCGTCCCGGACTCGGCGGGCAGCTCCGCCACGGGATGGCCGGTGATCTTCACGGGGAGGGCGACGGTGGACTGGTCCCCGTTGACGGAGGCCACGTTCACCACGCAGGGGCAGGGTTTGGGCGGTGCCACGAGCGGGAGCCGGGCGGTGAAGCGCCCGTCGTCGGCGACCGCGACGGCGGTCCCGTCGGCGTTGGCGCAGCTGTTGGTGCCGCCGATCATGTTCTGGCCGCAGACCAGCAGCATGACCATGGTCTTCGGCCGCCAGCCGGTACCGGTGACGGTGATCTCGGTGCCCTCGGCCGCCTCCTGGAGGGAGAGCGCCGCCGCGGCCCGGCCCTCGTCGGCGGCGGCGGGTGCCGCGGGAGGGAGCAGCGCGAGGGCGAGCGCGGCCAGGCCCGCCGCGAGGAGGGAGAGGGCCTTCGCGCCCGCCGTGCGGCTCACCTGGATGCTCCCGTCAGCTCGTGGTGCGGTTCCCGGACCGGCGCTGCGGCGGGTGCCGGGGGCGGCCGTCCGCCCGGGGTGCGCCGGTTGCGTACGAGGAGCAGCGCGGCCGTCGCGGTCCCGCCGAGCAGGAGCAGACCGGCGCCGGTGAGGGCGGCGACGCCCCAGGGCACGAACCACGCGGAGGCGGAGGCGGTGGCCGGGGCGGCGCCGGGCGCGGTGACGGTGACGGTGAGGGCGACCCGGTCGAAGACGGGTGCGCCGGGCCAGGGTTCGGCCAGTTCGACCCGCTGGCCCGGCAGCAGTTCCACCGGCAGGGCGCGCGCGGTGCGTCCGGGGACCTCGCCGAAGCGGCCGTCGGCGCGGATCGCGAGCTCGGGGGCGAGGGCGACGTTGCCCCGGTTGACGAGGGTGTACGCGACGACGGCGGCCGCGCCCTCGCCGCGTACGGCGACGTCCTCGACGGTCAGCGCGGCGAGCGTCGGGCCGCTGACCCGCAGGTGGACCCGTACGCCCGCCTCCCGGCCGTCCTCGGTGGCGACGACGGCGGCCGGGTGGTCGCCGGGGGACGAGGCGGGCGGCACGGTGACGGTGAAGGGGACCACCGCGCGGGTGCGGGGCGGGATCCGCACGGTGGCGGTGCCGCCGAAGCTGATCCACGCGCCGGCGCCGGAGGACTCCCGGGCGGGCCGCACGGCGAAGGCGCCGTCCGCCGTGTTGTAGGCGTCGGCCCCGCGCAGGGTGACGGTGCGCTCCCGGTCGGAGGTGTTCTCCAGCGCGAGGCGGTCCTCCAGTACGGCGCCGGGGGTGCCCGCGAGGTAGAAGTACGGGCGGGCGGCGCCGGGCCGGCCTGAGGCGGGTCCGGCGGTCCAGCCGGGCTCGTCGGCGGCCGCGGCCGGGAGCCCGCCGGCGCCGTACAGGAGGGCGGCGGCGAGGAGGGCGGCGCCGAGCCGCTTGGGGACGGGGAGCACGGGCATGGCCGGGGCTGCTCCGTTCAGGACCGGGTCCGCTGCGCCCGTTGGCCGCGCCGGGTCAGCCAGAGCACGCCGGCGGCGCCGGAGAGCAGGACGGTGGCACCGAGGGTGCCGAGGGCCAGGGCGGAGTCGGCGGGGCCGGTCTGCGGGAGGGTGTCCCCGGTGGTGCCCCCGCCGCCGGGCCGGGGGGCCGGTTCCCCGCCGCCGGGGGCCGTGACCTCCAGTTCCAGGGAGGGCTTGGGGCTGTTGCCGGGGGTGCAGGTGGTGGTGGTCCCCATGGCCTTGATGGTGAGGACGCCGGCGGTGAAGGTGACCTTGCCGCTCTTCTTCGGGGTGTAGGTCCCCGAGAGGTCGGTGATCTTGATGGGGGTGTTGGCGGGCACGGCCTCGGGGTTGGGCGCTCCGGAGACCGGGATCGAGGCCTTCTCGGCGCCGTCGGCGAGGATGACGGCGCTGGGGCTCATCGCGCCCTTGCCGAGTTCGATGGGGCTGGAGGAGACGCCCTTCTGGAAGGACATCGTCAGCTTGTAGCCGTCGCCCTCCTTGACGGCCTTGATGTCGATGGGCGAGACCGCCGATTTGTCCCCGATCGGGGTCTGGCAGTCGTACTGCACGTCGACGACGTCGGCGTGGGCCGCGGGGGCGGCGAGCAGGACCGCCGAGGCGGCCGCCGCGGAGGCCAGCGCGAGCGCGGTGGAGCGTTTCCGGTCGGACACCTTCGTCTTCCCCTCGGGCCACAAGTTACTGACGACACATCAGATTGGTGGCTCAAGGTACGCCCGGGGCCTTACGGAGGGAAGACAAAGGACGGTCCGGATCGGCAGCCTTTCGGCCGTACTGTTTTCGGCCGGTTCGGGCCGGTTGTGCGGTGCTCCGGGCGGCCGCGCGGGCCGCGGTCAGGCCGCGCGGACCCCGCGCTGCCACACGGCGGAGACGAGCGGGACGCCCGGCCGGTAGGCGAGGTGGACGTGGCTGGGGGCGTCGAGGAGGGCCAGGTCGGCGCGGGCGCCGGGGGTGAGCGTCCCGAGGTCGCCGCGGCGCAGGGCGCGGGCCCCTCCGGCGGTGGCCGACCACAGGGCCTCGTCGGGGGTCATGCCCATGTCCCGGACGGCGAGGGCGATGCAGAACGGCATGGAACTGGTGTAGGAGGAGCCGGGGTTGCAGTCCGTGGACAGGGCGACGGTGGCGCCCGCGTCGAGGAGCCGCCGGGCGTCGGGCCACTGCGCGCGGGTGGAGAACTCGGCGCCGGGCAGCAGGGTGGCCACGGTCGTGGCGGCCGCCTGGGCGAGGGCGTCGACGTCCGCGTCGGTGAGGTGGGTGCAGTGGTCGGCGGAGGCCGCTTCGAGCTCCACGGCGAGCTGTACGCCGGGGCCGTGGGAGAGCTGGTTGGCGTGGATGCGCGGGATGAGTCCGGCGGCGGCGCCCGCGGTGAGGATGGCGCGGGCCTGGTCCCCGTCGAAGGCCCCCTTCTCGCAGAAGACGTCGACCCAGCGGGCGTACGGTGCGCAGGCGGCCAGCATCTCGCCGGTGACGAGGTCGACGTAGGCGGCCGGGTCGGCGGCGTAGTCCGGGGAGACGATGTGCGCGCCGAGGTAGGTGACCTCCTCGGTGTGCGCGGCGGCGATGCGCAGGGCGCGGGCCTCGTCGGCGACGGTGAGGCCGTAGCCGGACTTGGTCTCGAAGGTGGTGGTGCCCTGCCGGCGGGCCTCGTGGAGGTGGCGCAGCAGGTTGGCTTCGAGTTCGGCGTCGGTGGCGGCGCGGGTGGCGGCGACCGTGGTGCGGATGCCGCCGGCGGAGTAGGAGCGGCCGGACATGCGGGCGTTGAACTCGGCGGTGCGGTCGCCGGCGAAGACGAGGTGCGAGTGGGAGTCGACGAAGCCGGGGATGACGGCGCGGCCCTGCGCGTCGAAGGCCCCGTCCGCGGCCGGGGCCCCGGCGGCCGGGCCGACCCAGGCGACGCTCTCGCCGTCGATGACGACCGCCGCGTCCCGGATCAGGCCGAGGGGGCTCCCGTCGCCGAGGGCGGGGTCGTTGGTGACGAGACTGCCGATGTTGGTGATGCAGGTGGTGGTCATGGGGGTTCCTCTCAGAGGGTTCGTTCCCCCGGCCCGCCCTGCCGCCGTTTCCTGGGGCTCCGCCCCGGACCCGGGCGGGGCCCGGGTCCGGACTGGGGTGGGGGAAGGGGCCGCCGCGGTCAGGCGCGCAGGGCCGCGATGGACTCGGACAGGGCGGACGCGACGTCCCCGACCAGGGTGTGGTGGCCGTCGCGGACGATGTGGCGGCCGCCGACCACCGTGTGGCGCACGTCCGACGCGGTGGCGGCGAACACGGCCGTCTCGGCGCCGAGCCGGGGCAGCGCGCCCGACGTGCGGACGGAGTCCAGGGCGATCGTGGTGAAGTCCGCGAGCGCACCCGCCTCCAGGCGGCCGGCGCCCGGGAGCCCGAGGGCGGCGTGGCCGCCCTCGGTGGCGGCCGTGAGCAGGGCGTTCGCCGTCCAGTGGCCCCGGGTGCGGCTGCGCAGGCGCTCGTTGAGCTCCATCGCGCGGGCCTCCTCCAGCAGGTCGATCACCGCGTGGCTGTCGCTGCCGAGGGACAGCGGGCTGCCCGCGTGCTGGAGGAGGGTGGCCGGGCCGATGCCGTCCGCGAGGTCGCGTTCGGTGGTGGGGCACATGCAGGTGCCGGTGGTGGTGCCGCCGAGCAGGGCGATGTCGGTGTCGGTGAGGTGCGTGTTGTGGACGCCGGTGGTGCGCGGGCCCAGCACGCCGTGGTCGGCGAGGAGCTGGGTCGGGGTGCGTCCGTGGGCGGCCAGGCAGGCCTCGTTCTCGGCGGTCTGCTCCGAGAGGTGGACGTGCAGCGGTGCCTGTCGTTCCTCGGCCCAGCGGGCGACGGTGGCCAGCTGGTCGGCGGGGACGGCGCGCACCGAGTGGATCGCGGCGCCGATCAGCGCGTGGTCGCGGCCCTTGAGGGCGCCGGCCCGCTCCGCCCAGGCGTCGGCGGTGCCGTCGGAGAAGCGCAGCTGGTGCGGGTTCGGGGCCTCGCCGAAGCCGGCCGACAGGTAGGCCGTGTCGAGGAGGGTGATCCGGATCCCGGCGTCGGCGGCCGCCTCGACGAGGGCTTCGCCCATGGCGTTGGGGTCGGCGTAGGGGGTGCCGCCGGGGGCGTGGTGGACGTAGTGGAACTCGCCGACGTTGGTGATGCCGGCCAGGGCCATCTCGGCGTACACGGCGCGCGCGAGCGCGTGGTAGGTGTCCGGGGTGAGGTTCTGGGCGACCTTGTACATGACGTCGCGCCAGGTCCAGAAGGTGCCGGAGCCGACCTGGACGGTGGAGCGCAGGGCCCGGTGGAAGGCGTGGGAGTGCGCGTTGGCCAGGCCCGGGAGGGTCAGCCCGCGCAGCACCTCGGCGCCCGGCGGCGGGGTGTCCGTGCCGGTGCGCAGGGCGGCGATCCGGCCGTCCCGCGCCTCCAGGGCGACGCCCGGCTCGACGTGGGTGCCGAGCCAGGCGTGTTCCAGCCAGTACGTCTTGTGCGCAGTCACCTGCACGCGAGTCCTTCCAGTACGTCGGCGAGGGCGAGGACTCCGGCCACGCAGTCGTCCTCGGCGGCGAACTCCTTCGGGGAGTGGGAGACGCCGGTGGGGTTCCGCACGAACAGCATCGCGGTCGGGACGGCGGCGGAGAGGATTCCGGCGTCGTGTCCCGCGCCGGTGCCCAGGACGGGGACGGATCCGCCGAGGATGCGGTTCATCTCGTCGCGCAGGGCGTGTTCGAACTCGACGACCGGGGTGAAGGACTCCTGGACCACGCGCAGGTCGATGCCGTCCTGGTCGGCGCGTTCGCGGGCGGCCTTCTCGATGCCGGTGACGACCGTGTCGAGGGTGCTCTGGTCGGCGGCCCGGGAGTCGAGCCAGCCGCGCACCAGGGACGGGATGGCGTTGACCCCGTTGGGCTCGACCGCGATCTTCCCGAAGGTGGCGACGGCCCCGGCGAGGGCGGCTTCCTGGCGGGCGGCCAGTACGGTCGCCGCGTACGTGAGCATCGGGTCGCGGCGGTCGACCAGGCGGGTGGTGCCCGCGTGGTTGGCCTCGCCGTGGAAGTCGAAGCGCCAGCGGCCGTGGGGCCAGATCGCGGAGGCGATGCCGACGCGGTCGCCGGACAGGTCGAGGGCGCGGCCCTGTTCGACGTGCAGTTCGACGAAGGCGCCGATCCGGGCGAGGCGTTCGGGGTCGGCGCCGATCGTCTCCGGGTCGTACCCGGCCTGCTCCATGGCCTCGGGCAGGCTGATGCCGTCCGCGTCGCGGAGCTCGTACGCCTTCTCCCTGGTCAGCTGTCCGGCGGCGAGCCGGGAGCCGACGCAGGCGAGGCCGAAGCGGGCGCCTTCCTCGTCGCCGAAGTTGGTGATGGCCAGCGGCCGGGTGAAGCGGACGCCGCGGGACCGGAGTTCGTCGAGGGCCGCGAAGGAGGAGACCACGCCGAGCGGGCCGTCGAAGGCCCCGCCGTCGGGGACGGAGTCCAGGTGGGAGCCGGTGACGACGGCGTCGCCCGCGAGGGGGTCGCCGAGCCAGGCCCACTGGTTGCCGTTGCGGTCGGTCTCGTACGTCAGACCGCGCGCCTGGGCCTGTTCCTGGAACCAGGTGCGGCAGTCGGCGTCGGCGCCGGTCCAGGCGTACCGGCGGTAGCCGCCGGAGTCGGCGTGGCGGCCGATGGGGGCGAGGTCGGCCCACATGGTGTGGAAACCGGCCCCCCCGGCCCCCGGGGTCTCGCCCCGGGGGCCGGGGAAGGAACCGTGGCTCACGCGGAGTCACCCTCCCGCATCGGGACGCGGACGCCGCGCTCGTCGGACACCGTCTCGGCGATGTCGTAGCCGGCGTCGACGTGGCGGATGACGCCCATTCCGGGGTCGTTGGTGAGGACGCGGCGGATCTTCTCGCCGGCGAGCGGGGTGCCGTCGGCGACGGTGACCTGGCCGGCGTGGATGGAGCGGCCCATGCCGACGCCGCCGCCGTGGTGGATGGACACCCAGGAGGCGCCGGAGGCGACGTTGACCATGGCGTTGAGCAGCGGCCAGTCGGCGATGGCGTCGGAGCCGTCGAGCATGGCCTCGGTCTCCCGGTAGGGGGAGGCCACCGAGCCGCAGTCGAGGTGGTCGCGGCCGATGGCCAGGGGCGCGGCGAGGGTGCCGTCGGCGACCATCTCGTTGAAGCGCTCGCCCGCCTTGTCGCGCTCGCCGTAGCCGAGCCAGCAGATGCGCGCGGGCAGGCCCTGGAAGTGGACCCGCTCGCCCGCCATCTTGATCCAGCGGTGCAGGGACTCGTTCTCCGGGAACAGCTCCAGCATCGCCTTGTCGGTCTTGTGGATGTCCGAGGCCTCGCCGGACAGGGCCGCCCAGCGGAAGGGGCCCTTGCCCTCGCAGAACAGGGGGCGGATGTAGGCGGGGACGAAGCCGGGGAAGGCGAAGGCGCGGTCGTAGCCGGCCAGCTGGGCCTCGCCGCGGATGGAGTTGCCGTAGTCGAAGACCTCGGCGCCGGCGTCCATGAAGCCGACCATGGCCTCGACGTGCCGGGCCATGGACTCGCGGGCCCGGGTGGTGAAGCCCGCCGGGTCCTTGGCCGCGAGGTCGGCCATGTCGTCGAAGGCGACGCCGACGGGGAGGTAGGCGAGCGGGTCGTGGGCGCTCGTCTGGTCGGTGACGATGTCGACGGGCGCGCCCTCGGCGAGCATCTGCGGGAGCAGCTCGGCGGCGTTGCCGAGGAGGCCGATGGACAGCGGCTTGCGGGCGTCGCGGGCCTCGACGGCCAGCTGGAGGGCGTGGCGGAGGTCGTCCGCCTTCACGTCGAGGTAGCGGTGCTCGATGCGGCGCTCGATCGCGCGCGGGTCGACGTCGATGCAGATGGCGACGCCGTCGTTCATCGTCACGGCCAGCGGCTGGGCGCCGCCCATGCCGCCGAGGCCGGCGGTGAGGGTGATGGTGCCCGCGAGGGTGCCGCCGAACTTCTTCGCGGCGACGGCCGCGAAGGTCTCGTAGGTGCCCTGGAGGATGCCCTGGGTGCCGATGTAGATCCACGAACCGGCCGTCATCTGCCCGTACATGGTCAGGCCGAGGTGCTCCAGGCGGCGGAACTCCTCCCAGTTGGCCCAGTCGCCGACCAGGTTGGAGTTCGCGAGCAGGACGCGCGGCGCCCACTCGTGGGTCTGCATCACGCCGACCGGGCGGCCGGACTGGACGAGCATCGTCTCGTCCTGCTTGAGGGTCCGCAGCGTGCGCACCATCGCGTCGTACGAGCGCCAGTCGCGCGCGGCCTTGCCGGTGCCGCCGTAGACGACCAGCTTGTCGGGGTGCTCGGCGACCTCGGGGTCGAGGTTGTTCTGCAGCATCCGCAGGGCGGCCTCCTGCTGCCATCCCAGGGTGCTGAGCTCGGTGCCTCGCGCTGCCCGTACGGGGCGGGGTCCTGACATGGCGGGTGCCTCCTGACGGTGTTGGTCAATCCATTCACATCCTCGCCGCATGAATAGATCCAGTCAACAGCTGCGGGCGGTCCCGCCGGATGATGGGATGGCGGGCATGGCTCCCGAGACGCACACGGCGACCCCTTCCGCAGACGAGCCCGACGAGCCCCAGGAGCCCCAGGAGCCCTTCAGGGCCCACGAGGCCTCCGCGCTGCGCGACCGGGCCGTACGGGCCGCGGTCGGCGCGGGACTGCTGGACCGCGAGCCGCTGGTGTGCCTGCTGGACGTGGCCGGCATCCGGGCCTCCGCCGCCGCCCTGACCGGCGCGTTCGCGGCCGCCGTGGCGCCCGGTACGCCCGTCCTGCACGCCTTCGCGGTGAAGGCCGCCCCCCTGGTCCCGGTACTGCGGCTGCTGCGCGACGCCGGGATCGGCTGCGAGGTGGCCAGCCCCGGCGAGCTGGCGCTGGCCCGCGCGGCCGGGGTCCGGCCCGCGGACACCGTCCTGGACTCCCCCGCCAAGACGGAGGCCGAACTGCGCGAGGCGCTGGCCCTGGGCATCGCCGTCAACGCCGACAACCGGCAGGAACTGGAGCGCCTGGACGCGCTGGCGGCCACGGCCGGTGCCCTTCCCCCGGTCGGACTGCGGATCAACCCGCAGACGGGCGCGGGAGCCATCGACGCCCTGTCGACGGCCACCGCCACCTCCAAGTTCGGCTTCCCGCTGCGCGATCCGGGAGCCCGGGCCTGGCTGGTGCGGGCCTGCGCGGACCGGCCCTGGGTGACCCGGCTGCACACCCACTCCGGGTCGCAGGGCCTGCCGCTGCCGCTGATCGCGCGCGGGGTGCGGGAGGTGCACGCGCTGGCCGAGGAGGTCAACGCGGCGGTGGGGCGGCGGCAGATCGACACCCTCGACATCGGCGGCGGCCTGCCGGTGAACTTCGCCTCCGACGAGCACGCCCCGACGTACGCCGCGTACGTGGCGGCCCTGCGGGAGGCCGTCCCGGCGCTGTTCGACGGCTCGTACGGGCTGGTCACGGAGTTCGGGCGGTCACTGCTGGCCAAGCACGGCCTGGTGCTGGCCCGGGTCGAGTACACGAAGACGAGCGGCGGCCGCCCGATCGCCGTCACGCACGCGGGCGTCCAGCTGGCCACCCGCACGGTGTACGCCCCGGCGTCCTGGCCGCTGCGGATCCTGCCGTACGACGCGAAGGGCGCCCCGAAGTCCGGCCCGCCGCTCGCCCAGGACATCGCGGGCCCGGCCTGCTTCGCGGGGGACGTCCTGGCCACGGCCCGGGAGCTGCCGGAACTGGCCCCGGGCGACCTGATCGGCGTCCCGGACACGGGCGCGTACTTCTTCACCGCGCACTACGGCTACAACAGCCTGCCGCGCCCGGCCGTCCACGGCTTCGCGTCCGGCCCCGACGGCGGGATCCGCTTCTCGGTGGCCCGGCCGGCGCAGTCCCTGGCGGAGATCACCGCGGAGGCGGGCGCCGGCCACCGGGACGCGCTCCTGTAGCGGCCGTCACTCCACGAAGAGGCCGCGGGCCGCGGCCCGGGTGTCGAAGGCCTCCAGTCGGGCCTGCGCGTCGGGCAGGGCGTCGGCCATGGCCTCCAGCAGCACCCGGCCGAGGAGCATCGGCGCGCAGGCGGTGTCGAAGGCCAGTCCGGTGCCGACGGGCGCGGGGATCAGCAGGTCCGAGTGCCGGGCGACGGGCGCGAAGGCCGAGTCGGCGACGGTGACGACGGTCAGACCGGCGGCCCGCGCGTGGTCCAGGGCCTCGACCACCTCGCGGGGGTGGCGGGGCAGCGCGAAGCACAGCAGAGCCGAGGCGCCGGCCGTGGCGGCCGCGTCGATGCGGTCGGCGAGCATGGAGCCGCCCTCGTCGAGGAGCCGTACGTCGGGGTGCACCTTGGCGGCGAAGTACGCGAAGCCGCGGGCCTGCGAGGACGCCGCCCGCAGCCCGAGCACCGGCAGCGGCGCGGACGCGGCGAGCAGCCGGCCGGCCTCCTCGACGGGCGCGGGGTCGGCGAGCATCGCGGCGAGCCGCCGCAGGTTCTCGATCTCGCCCTGGACGGCCTGCTGGTACTCGTTGTACGAGTCCTCCCGCGGGGCGGGTTCCTGCCCGGCGGGGGCGACCTCGCGCAGGTGGCGGCGCAGGGCCGGGTAGCCGTCGAAGCCGAGGGCCACCGCGAACCGGGTCACGGACGGCTGGCTCACTCCGGCCAGTTCGGCGAGTTCCACGCTGGACAGGAACGGCACCTCCGCCGCCCCGCGCACCATGCAGTGGGCGATCCGCCGTTGGGTCGGCGTCAGCCGGTGCCCCTCGAACAGCTTCTGCAGCCGTGCGGCCGGGCTGTCGCTCATCGCCGTCCCCTCCGTCCCGTCCCCGGTGAGATATTCAGTCACGGTGCACTCTGCATGTGGTTATGCAGCTCGGCAAGCCGCGCCCGCGATCCGGACCCGGAGCGGATACGGGGGATAGCCCCAGTGCCCGGCGCCGCGGCGGTTCCTACGGTGGGGGAATGACAGAGCACTCCCCCCAGGCCGAAGAGCTGAAGAAGGAACTCGGCGCCGCCCTCGATGCCCGGCGGGAGCTCGGGCCGGAGTACGAGGCGGCGCTCGTGGAGTCGTTCGTGGAGAAGGTCGACACGCAGGTCCGGCGCCGGCTCGCGGAGGAACGCCTGCTCGCGGCCCGCGGCGGCGTCCCCGATCCGGCGGCCACGGCCGTCGGGAACTTCGGGGAACGCTTCGGCTTCGCGGTCATCACCCTCGTCCTCGCGATCCCCCTGTCGGCGATCGCCGCGACGCAGGCCCACCTGAGCGGCCTCCTCGTCGCCTGGGCGGGCATCCTGGGCGTGAACTTCGTCCACGCGTCGAAACGCCCCCTGGGGCGCCGCGAGAAGAGCCCCCTGGACTGACTCCGACCGGTCGGCCGCGAGCGCCCGGAGGCGGCGGGACCCGGAAAAGGATATGGCGGGGACCGCCGCACCCCCGGTTGCCCGGGGGGCGGGACGACGGCGGTCCCCGCGAGGGACACGGGCCGGGTCAGGGCCGGCCGCGTCCTTGGCGTCCGCGTGGTCCGGGAGCCGCTCCGGAGGCGCGCAGACGCCGTTCGTGACGCCGGCGGGAGATTCGTCCGGTTTCCCGGTCCTTCCTGCCGACGACACCCACTGTGCCGAACGCGTGTTAAGCGGGTGCTGCCGTGACGTGTCGGGCCCGTACCGTTTGCGCGACCTGCCGGAAACCGGCCGGAAACGGGCCGGCCCGGCGGGCGGGGGCACGTGGCCCCGGTCCGCCGGGCCGGCCGGTCGCCGTGGGGCTACTTGGAGCCCTTGGCGAGGAACGCGAGGAGGTCCTGGCGGCTGACGACGCCGGTGGGCTTGCCCTCGACGAGCACGATCGCCGCGTCGGCCTCGCCGAGCACCGCCATCAGCTCGGAGACGGGTTCGCCGGAGCCGACCTGCGGCAGCGGGGAGCTCATGTGCTTCTCCAGCGGGTCGCCGAGGGAGGCCCGCTGGGCGAAGAGCGCCGCGAGGAGCTCCTTCTCGACGACGGAGCCGATGACCTCGGCGGCCATGACGTCGGGGTGGCCGGCGCCGGGCTTGACGATCGGCATCTGGGAGACGCCGTACTCGCGCAGCACCTCGATGGCCTGCCCGACGGTCTCCTCCGGGTGCATGTGGACGAGGGAGGGGATGCCGCCCTCCTTGTCGTTGAGCACGTCGCCGATGCGCGCGGCCGGGCCCGCCTCCTCCAGGAAGCCGTGCCCCGCCATCCACTCGTCGCTGAAGATCTTGCTGAGGTAGCCGCGGCCGCTGTCGGGCAGCAGGACGACGACGACGTCGTCCGGGCCCAGGCCCTCGGCGGCGCGCAGCGCGGCGACGACGGCCATGCCGCAGGAACCGCCGACGAGGAGACCCTCCTCCTTGGCGAGGCGGCGGGTCATCTGGAAGGAGTCCTTGTCGGACACCGCGATGATCTCGTCGGTCACGTTCGGGTCGTAGGCGGTGGGCCAGAAGTCCTCGCCGACGCCCTCGACGAGGTACGGGCGGCCGGACCCGCCGGAGTAGACCGAGCCCTCGGGGTCGGCGCCGATGACCTTGACCTTCCCGCCGCTGACCTCCTTGAGGTAGTTGCCGGTGCCGGAAATCGTGCCGCCGGTGCCGACGCCCGCGACGAAGTGGGTGATCTTCCCGTCCGTCTGGTCCCACAGCTCGGGGCCGGTGGTCTCGTAGTGCGAACGGGGGTTGTTCGGGTTGCTGTACTGGTCGGGCTTCCAGGCGCCGGGCTCGCGCGCGAGGCGGTCCGAGACGTTGTAGTACGAGTCCGGGTGCTCGGGGTCGACGGCGGTCGGGCAGACCACGACCTCGGCGCCGTACGCGCGCATCACGTTGATCTTGTCCGCGGACACCTTGTCAGGGCAGACGAAGATGCACTTGTAGCCCTTCTGCTGGGCCACGATGGCGAGTCCTACGCCGGTGTTCCCGCTGGTCGGCTCCACGATGGTGCCGCCGGGCTTGAGGGCACCGCTCTGCTCGGCGGCCTCGATCATCCGGACGGCGATCCGGTCCTTCACGGATCCACCGGGGTTGAAGTACTCGACCTTCGCAAGGACGGTGGCCTGCAGGCCTTCGGTCACACGGTTGAGCTTCACCAGCGGGGTGTTGCCGACGAGGCTGATCATCGAGTCGTGGAATTGCACCATGTTCTCCAAGGAGGGGACTCCACGGGTTCTCCGGGAGGTCCGGCCAGAGTATGCGGAAAGGGATTGGCCGACCTGCACTACGGGGCAGGTAGGTCATCGGGACCAGACAGCAGAGCGAGGTGGCTTGAAGGGTGTCCAGGGCGAGGACGGCCCGCCGGATCGCGGCGGGCGCGGCGTACGGCGGGGGCGGGCTGGGGCTCGTCGGGGTCGCCGCGGTGGGTCTGGTGCTGGCGGAGGTCCAGTTCGCGAAGCGGACCGTGGGTACGGGTCTGCCGGATCCGCCGCGGGCGGACGGCCTGTACGGGAGCGAGTTCGGCGGGCCCGAGCTGAGCCCCGGGCCGCTGCGGATGGGCATGCTGGGCGACTCCACGGCGGCCGGCCTGGGGGTGCGGCGGGCCCGCCAGACTCCGGGGGCGCTGCTGGCGTCGGGGCTGGCCGCGGTGGCGGAGCGGCCGGTGGAGCTGCGGAACGTGGCGCTGTCCGGGGCGATGTCGGACGACCTGGACCGGCAGGTGGGACTGCTGCTGGACGGGGACGCGCCGCCGCCGGACGTGTGCGTGATCATGATCGGGGCGAACGACGTGACGCGGCGGATGCCGCCGACGCAGTCGGTGCGGCTGCTGACGGCGGCGGTGCGCAGGCTGCGGCTGGCGGGCTCCGAGGTCGTCGTGGGGACCTGCCCGGACCTGGGCACGATCGAGCCGGTCTACCAGCCGCTGCGCTGGATGGCCCGGCGGGTGTCGCGGCAGCTGGCGGCGGCGCAGACGATCGGGGTGCTGGCCCTGGGGGCCCGCACGATCTCGATGGGCGACCTGCTGGGGCCGGAGTTCGCGGCGAACCCGCGGGAGATGTTCGGGCCCGACTCCTACCACCCGTCGGCGGAGGGGTACGCGACCGCCGCGATGGCCATACTGCCGACACTGTGCGCGGCGCTGGGCCTGTGGCCGGAGTCCGACCGGCTGGACGTGTCGCGGGACGAGGACATGCTGCCGGTCGCGAAGGCGGCGTCCGCGGCGGCGGGCGAGGCCGGTACGGAGGTCACGCCGGCCCGCGGTCCGTGGGCGCTGCTCAAGCACCGGCGCAGACGCCGGGTCGCGGGCGAGGAGCTCCCGCCGGCCGCGTCCCCGCCGGCCCCGGTCTCGGAAACGGCCTGACCCCGCGGAGGGGGTGCGGGAGGGCGCCGGGGCGTCCCGGGGGCGGTGTCCTCGGCTCCGGGACCTGCGGAGCGACCCGCATCACATGCCGTGGCCCGTGACCTCGACCGTACGGGGCGGTAACTTCGCATGCGGTCCCGCAACGACGCACCCCTTGGAGTCCCGATGCCCGAAGCCGTCATCGTTTCCACCGCCCGCTCTCCCATCGGGCGCGCCGGCAAGGGGTCGCTCAAGGACGTCCGCCCGGACGACCTGACCGCGCAGATCATCCAGGCCGCGCTCGCCAAGGTGCCCGGGCTGGACCCGCGCGAGATCGACGACCTGATGCTGGGCTGCGGCCTCCCGGGCGGCGAGCAGGGCCACAACCTGGGCCGCATCGTGGCCGTGCAGATGGGCATGGACCACCTGCCGGGCCTCACCGTCACCCGCTACTGTTCCTCGTCCCTCCAGACCTCCCGGATGGCCCTGCACGCCATCAAGGCGGGCGAGGGCGACGTCTTCATCTCCGCGGGCGTCGAGACCGTCTCCCGGTTCGTGAACGGCTCCTCGGACGGCATGCCGGGCACCCACAACCCGTTCTTCGCCGACGCGGAGGCCCGTACGGCCGAGGTCGCGCAGAGCACGGGCGCCTCCTGGCACGACCCGCGCGAGGACGGCCTGGTGCCGGACGCGTACATCTCGATGGGCCAGACCGCCGAGAACCTGGCCCGCCTGAAGGGCGTGACCCGCCAGGACATGGACGAGTTCGGCGTCCGCTCCCAGAACCTGGCCGAGGAAGCCATCAAGAACGGCTTCTGGGCCCGCGAGATCACCCCGGTCACCACCCCGGACGGCACGGTCGTCTCCGCGGACGACGGCCCGCGCGCCGGCGTCACGCTGGAGGGCGTTCAGGGCTTGAAGCCGGTCTTCCGTCCGGACGGGCTGATCACGGCCGCCAACTGCTGCCCGCTGAACGACGGCGCCGCCGCGCTCGTCATCATGAGCGACACGAAGGCACGGGACCTGGGCCTGACCCCGCTCGCGCGGATCGTCTCCACGGGCGTCACCGGCCTCTCCCCCGAGATCATGGGCCTGGGCCCGGTCGAGGCGTCCAAGCAGGCCCTGAAGCGGGCCGGCCTGACCGTCGGCGACATCGACCTGTTCGAGATCAACGAGGCCTTCGCCGCCCAGGTCATCCCGTCCTACCGGGACCTGGAGATCCCGCTGGACAAGCTGAACGTCAACGGCGGGGCCATCGCCGTCGGTCACCCGTTCGGGATGACCGGTGCGCGCATCACCGGAACCCTGATCAACAGCCTCCAGTTCCACGACAAGCAGTTCGGCCTGGAGACGATGTGCGTGGGCGGCGGCCAGGGCATGGCCATGGTCATCGAGCGCCTGAGCTGAGCCGTAGCGGAGGGTAGGGGCCGCCCCGAGGCACGAGGGACGGCACCTGCCCGCAGCGGTGGCGAAGCCAGGCGCGACCACAAGATCGGAGCGCCTCAGCTGAGCCGTAGCGGAGGGTGATGGTTTGGTTGCGCCCGACCTGGGCGTGACCCCCTCCCACCAGCGATCAAGCCGGAACCCCTGACGCCGCAAGGGATCCTCTAGATCGATGCGCTGTACTGACATGAAATCTAACCCCGTCGCGGCCGAGCTGTGACCGAATCTCCCCCAGGATGTGACCTTTGTCCTGGGGGATCGGCATTTGCCCAGGTCAGACGCCATCCCCCTGGCGGCCCAAGGACGAAAGACCTGTCCAATTCATGACGTAATGCACTGCACGCCATTCCCAGCAGAGGACAAGCTGATGTAGGAAGTCGGGGGATCGAATCAATCAGGAGTTAGTCAGTGAGCGCCATGTCTCTTGCCCTGCTGCTGACCACGGCCGCTGCCACGGCCGTGGGCGCTGCTGCGCTGCACGCCGTACACGGACTGCGCAAGCAGGTCACCGCCCTGCGCGGTGAGCTGGCGATGCCGGCCGTCCGTGCGCGCGCCGCGGCCGTCCCGCACGCCCGCCACGCCGTGGAGTCCCCCGCCGCGGAGATACGAGCCGCCGTCGCCGAAGCCCTCGCCGAGGAGCGGGAGCGGGAGCTGGCCGAGGCGCGGGCCTTCTGGGCCGCGCAGGAGGCCCGTGACGCCGCCGACGCCCCCTCGCTGCTGGGCGGGCTGCCCGGGCTCGGCGAGGACAGCCCGGTCTTCCTGCCCCGGCAGGCGGACCT
Organism: Streptomyces sp. NPDC006512; assembly: GCF_040611935.1. Lineage (NCBI taxonomy): Bacteria > Bacillati > Actinomycetota > Actinomycetes > Kitasatosporales > Streptomycetaceae > Streptomyces > Streptomyces sp. NPDC006512. The sequence continues at coordinate 49,907 of NZ_JBEXPG010000050.1, forward strand.
GGTGGGGCTGGAGCCGGTGCTCGGCGACGACCTCGCCGACGAGTACCCGGAGGATTCGGCCGAACTGGCCGCCGCCCGCCGGCGCCACCCCTCGCACCCCGACTTCGTGCCGGTCCAGTCGCACCACGGCGCCGACCACGAGCGCACGGTGAACCGGCTGGAGGAGCTCGCGGAGGCCCGTACGGCCCTCGCGGACGTCCGCCCCGGCCCGCTGGGCACGCTGGACGTGTACGTCTTCACGGACGGCACGACGCTGTGCATGACCCCGGGGCACCGGGAGACGGCGGAGCGCCTCTCCGAGGCCCTGCGGGCGGGCACCGCGCCGGTCCTGCTGGGCGGCTCGGGCATCTCCGGCGCCTACGCGCTGACCTTCTCCTGCGGGGACGCCGAGGACCCGGACAGCAACGTCTACATCCTCGCGGACCGCGTCATCGCATCGCTCTGACTTCCGCCCGCTCCACCAGCGCCACGGCCTCGTCCAGCAGCACGGACGGGGCCGTTCCCGTGTCCGGGCCCGCCGCGCGGGCGCGCAGCGCCTCGGCGAGGTCCAGGCCCGTCACCGACAGCTGGTCCCCCACGACGAAGATCCCCGCGTCCGGCACCACGCGCTCCGGAGCCGCCCCTGCGGGCTCCTCCAGCCGCTGTGCCCGTACGGCGAGCTCCCGGGCCAGGGCCAGCCCCTCGGCCGCCGCGCCGCGCTGGAGGCGGCTCTGCGGGGCGGCCCGCAGGCGGTCGGCGAATCGTTCCACGGCTGCGGTCAGGGGTGAGGTATCGAGCACCCGGCCGACCTTACGCGCCGCTCCGGCGCCATTGCCAACAGGCGAACTCTCCGGCACGGTGACGTGAAGAGAACAGCACGGCGATACCTCCGGAGGCGCCCATGTCCGTAGAGTTCTCCGAACAGACCCACCGCAACATGATCGACAGAATTCCCCAGACCACCGGTCGTGAGCTGTCCGACTGGCTCCGCGCCGTCGACGAGGGTCCGTCCCTCCTCCGGTTCGAGGAGAAGGTCAGCTGGCTGCTCGGCGCGCACGACCTGTCACACGGCCAGGCCAAGGCGATCATCCACGAGTACGACCTGCGCAGAGCCGCCCGCCGGTTCGGCTGAGCCCTCACCCCCGGCCCCGACTCCCTGTCCGTTCTGACGCTGTCCGTTCTGACGCTGTCCGTTCCGGAACGCGGGAAGGCCCCGCGAGCAGTGTGCTCGCGGGGCCTTCCCCGTGCTGTGGTGCCGTGGGTGCCGTGAGGCGGTCCGGCTAGTCGTCGCCCGAGAGGATCTGGAAGATGCGGAGCATCTCGATGTAGATCCACACCAGGGTCGTGGTGAGGCCGAAGGCGGCCAGCCAGGCCTCGTCGCGCGGGGCGCCGTAGGCCACGCCGTCCTCGACCTGCTTGAAGTCGAGGGCGAGGAAGCAGGCGCCGAGGATGATGCCGACGACGCCGAACAGGATGCCCAGGGGGCCGCTGCGGAAGCCGAGGCCGTCGCCGCCCGCGAAGAGCGAGACCAGCAGGTTGGCCAGCATCAGCAGCATGAAGCCGACGGCCGCGGCCATCACGAAGCCGGTGAAGCGGCGGGTGACGCGGATCCAGCGCATCTTGTAGGCGAAGAGGACGCCCGCGAAGACGCACATCGTGCCCATGACGGCCTGGATGACCACACCGGCACCGAAGTACGTGCTGGTGGCCGAGCTGATCACACCGAGGAAGACGCCCTCGAAGGCCGCGTAGGCGAGGATGACCGCCGGCGAGGCCTTGCGCTTGAAGGACTGGATCATCGCGAAGACGAACGCGACGAGCATCGCGCCGATGCCGATGGCGTACGACGCGTTGATGTTCTCCGGGTCGACCGGAAGGAAGATCCAGGCGAGCGTCGCCGTGACGATCAGGGTGCCGAGCGTCATGGCCGTACGGCTCACGACGTCGTCCATGGTCATGGCGTTGCTGTTGACCGGCGCCGCCGGCATCCCCGTGGTGGGGTCGGTGGCGTACGGATTCGTCGCGTACGGGTTGGTCGCGGTCCCGGCCTGCGCGTGCTGCGCCTCGAAGCCCGCGTAGCCGCCGTTGTCGCGGCTGAACCCCCGTCGCGAGAAGACCGGGTTACTGCTCCTCATCTCACTCCTCCATGGCCACCGTGCGCAGCCTTGCGTCAAGAGTAATGCGCTCGCAAAGAAAGCACCCTACTGCTGGAGGAGGATCTTAGGAGAAGGCGCGGTGGGGCGCAGAGGATAAACGGAACGCCTGCTGAGTGCCCGGAGCCGGACTTGAACCGGCACGGCCCGAGGGCCAGCGAGGTTTAAGCTCGCCGTGTCTGCATTCCACCATCCGGGCAAGGCGCCGCGGGCCCCCGTGGAAAAGCCTTGAACGCTGACGCGAGCCTATCCGTAACACCCTCCGCCCCAGACGGCCGTCTATCCGATGTTGTCTGATTTTATTGGCGATTGAGTGGGCGTCAGGGCCGATAAGTCACGGTGGGCACCGCTCCTGGGGACACCGGTCGCAGGACCGGGATTGACGTAATTTCGCCGCCGCCCCGCCGCCGCCCCGCCACCCCCTCCGCCACCCCGGGCCACCCCGGCCGCCACCCCGGTCCGCGCGGCGGCGGCCGGGGCCGCCCGGGGCCGGTGTCATACCAAAGGAGGAGGCGGGCGGACGCCCGGTCAGACTCCAGTGGGCCTGCGAACGGGCACCGCGGCTGATCCGGAACCCGTAGGGGCGCCGTGAGGATGGGAAGCGTCCCGCAGTTCGCAGTCCGCCCGACAGGAGTCCCCCCTTGACCGCCATGAACTACGCCCCGCACACCATCCAGGCCGTGGCCGCCCGCGCCACGCAGCTGTCCAAGGTGTACGGCCAGGGCGAGACCCAGGTGGTCGCGCTGGACAACGTCTCCGTCGACTTCGCCCAGGGCCAGTTCACCGCGATCATGGGCCCCTCCGGCTCGGGCAAGTCCACCCTGATGCACTGCGTCGCCGGGCTGGACACCTTCTCCTCCGGCTCGGTCCGCATCGGCGAGACCGAGCTCGGCACCCTCAAGGACAAGCAGCTGACCCAGCTGCGCCGGGACAAGATCGGCTTCATCTTCCAGGCCTTCAACCTGCTGCCGACCCTGACGGCCCTGGAGAACATCACGCTGCCCATGGACATCGCGGGCCGCAAGCCCGACCAGCAGTGGCTGGACACCGTGATCGCGATGGTCGGCCTCTCCGAGCGGCTCTCCCACCGCCCGACCCAGCTCTCCGGCGGCCAGCAGCAGCGCGTGGCCGTGGCCCGCGCCCTGGCCTCCCGCCCCGAGATCATCTTCGGTGACGAGCCGACCGGAAACCTCGACTCGCGCTCCGGCGCCGAGGTCCTCGGCTTCCTGCGCAACTCGGTGCGCGAGCTCGGCCAGACCGTCGTCATGGTCACCCACGACCCGGTCGCCGCCTCCTACGCCGACCGCGTCATCTTCCTCGCCGACGGCCGGATCGTCGACGAGATGGCGCAGCCCACCGCCGACGGCGTGCTCGACCGGATGAAGGCCTTCGACGCCAAGGGCCGCACCAGCTGACCGGGGACTCCCCGAGCCACGAAGCCCTCCTCCAGACTTCCAGCCCCAGGACTGAGATCCCCATGTTCCGTACCGCCCTGCGCAACGTCCTCGCGCACAAGGCCAGGCTGCTGATGACGGTCCTCGCCGTCACCCTCGGCGTCGCCTTCGTCTCCGGCACCCTCGTCTTCACCGACACCCTCAGCAAGTCCCTGTCCGGCCAGTCGGCCAAGAGCTACGACGGCGTCGCCGTCTCCGTCACCTCGTACGGCCAGGGCCGCAACGAGGAGGGCCAGAAGGAGGGCGACCCCGGCATCAGCCGGCAGACCCTCGACAAGGTCAGGGGAGTCAAGGGCGTCGACGCCGTCTCCGGCCGCGTGTCCGGCTTCGCCGGCGTCGGCGACGAGGACGGCAAGCTGATCGGTTCGGGCTGGGCCAACAAGGGCTCCAACTTCGCCCCCGCCAAGGACGGCAAGGACCCCCGCTACGACTTCACCGCCGGCGCCGCACCGGCCAAGGACGACCAGATCGCCCTCGACAAGGAGACCGCCGCCAAGGGCAAGTACAAGGTCGGCGACAAGGTCCGCGTCGCCACCAACGGCCCGGTCCGCGAGTTCGTCCTCACCGGCGTCTTCACCACCGAGGACGGCTCCGTCAACGCCGGCGGCAGCCTGGTGCTCTTCGACACCGAGGTCGCCCAGCGGCTGTACCTCCAGCCCGGCTTCTACGACGAGCTGTCGATCAGCGCCCAGGCCGGCACCTCCGCCGACCAGCTCCTCGCCGACGTCAAGCCCCTCCTCGGCGCCAAGAACGTCACCGCCCAGACCGGCGCCGCCCTCGCCGCCGAGCAGGCCGAGAACATCAAGAAGCAGATGAGCGGCATGAGCACCATGCTGCTCGCCTTCGCCGGCATCTCCCTCTTCGTCGGCGTCTTCCTGATCTACAACACCTTCACCATGCTGGTCACCCAGCGGACCAAGGAACTGGCCCTGCTGCGCGCCGTCGGCGCCAACCGCGGCCAGGTCATGCGCTCGGTGCTCGCCGAGGCCCTGGTCGTCGGCGCCCTCTCGGCCGCCATCGGCCTGGTCAGCGGCATCGGCCTGGCGACCGGCATGCGGTCCCTGATGGACTCGTTCGGCGCCAAGATCCCCGGCGGCGACCTCGTGATCGCCCCGGGCACCATCGTCGCGGCCCTGGTCATCGGCGTCCTCGTCACCACCCTCGCCGCCCTGCTGCCCGCCTGGCGCACCGGCCGCATCGCCCCGGTCGCCGCCATGGGCAGCGCCCACCTGCCGGCCAGCGCCAAGTCGCTGGTCCTGCGCAACGTGCTCGGCTGCGTCATCAGCGCCGTCGGCATCGGCGTGGTCTTCCTCGGCGTGTCCATGGGCAGCGACGGCCGCATGGTCATCGGCGGCGGAGCGTTCTTCATGCTCCTCGGCATGATCGTGCTGCTGCCCCTGCTCTCCAAGCCGGTCATCGCGGCCGTCCGCCCGGCGCTGCAGAAGGTCTTCGGCGTCCCCGGCAAGCTGGCCGCGCAGAACGCCGTGCGCAACCCGCGCCGCACCGCCGTCACCGCCGCCTCGCTCGCCATCGGCCTGACCCTCGTCACCACCATGTCGGTGCTCGGCATCACCATGGGCAAGGCCGTGGACCGGATGAGCACGGACAAGCTCAAGGCGGACTACAAGGTCACCATGTCCGGCGGCATCGGCAGCCTGGACAAGACCGTCGCCGAGACCCTGGCCAAGGCCCCCGGCGTCACGGCCGTCTCCCCGCAGGCGGAGGGCTACTTCAAGGTCGGCGAGAGCTTCCGGTCGGCCTCCGGCGTCAACCCGGCCACCATCGGCCGGCTGCTGAACATCAAGGTCCTCAGCGGTTCGCTGGACAGCCTGGCCCGGGGCGAGGTCGCGGTCGCCGAGAGCACCGCGAAGAACCAGAAGCTGACCGCCGGCTCCACGTTCGACGTCAAGTTCGACGACGGCCAGAAGGGCGCCCTGAAGGTCGGCGCGGTCTACGAGGACCTCGAAGGCCTGCTCTCCCCGTACGTCCTCGACAACAAGATCCTGGCCCAGCACAACGAGGACCAGTACATCCGCGAGGTGTACGTCAGCACCGCCGGCGGGGAGTCCAAGGCGAACCAGCAGGCCGTCGTCGACGCCCTCGGCAAGAACCCGGCGATGACGGTCGCCACCCAGCAGGACATGCGCAACGAGATGGGCGGCATCGTCAACACGGCGCTGAACATCATGTACGGCCTGCTCGGCATGGCGCTGATCATCTCGGTGCTCGGCGTGGTCAACACCCTGGCGATGTCCGTCTTCGAGCGGACCCAGGAGATCGGGATGCTGCGGGCGATCGGCCTCGACCGGAGCCGGGTCAAGAACATGATCCGCCTGGAGGCCGTGGTGATCTCCCTCTTCGGCGCGGTCCTCGGCGTGGCCATCGGCGTCTTCCTCGCCTGGGCCGTCGGCACCACGCTCACGAAGGCGGTCCCGAACTACGAACTGGTCCTCCCCTACGACCGGATCGGCATCTTCCTCCTGCTGGCCGCGGTGGTCGGCGTCCTGGCCGCCATGTGGCCGGCCCGCAGCGCCGCCCGGCTGAACATGCTGACCGCGATCAAGACCGAGTAGCCCGCCGGACGGCGGCAGGGACACGGAAGGGCCCCGGGGCGTTCGCCCCGGGGCCCTTCCCGTCGTCCGCCGCCCGCGGCGGGGCTACGCCCCCCAGGTACGGGTGCGCAGCGGCAGTTCCGAGGCGCCGCCCGGGTGCGGCCGGACCGCGAGGACCTGGTTCACGCCGAGGCGGGCGTGCTCGAAGCCGAGCGCGGAGGCCGCCATGTACAGCAGCCAGACGCGGGCCCGGCCGGGCGAGGTCAGCCGTACGGCCTCGCCCCAGTGCTCCTCCAGCCGGGCCACCCAGGCCCGCAGGGTGAGCGCGTAGTGCTCGCGCAGCGATTCCACGTCGCGGACCTCGAACCCGGCCCGCTCCAGCTCGCCGACGGTGGTGCCCAGCGGGGAGAGCTCCCCGTCGGGGAAGACGTAGGCGTCTATGAACTCGTCGATCCGGTACGCCTCTTCGTCGGGCTCCGGGGGCCGGGCGATCTGGTGGTTCAGGAGCCGGCCGCCGGGGGCCAGCAGGGCGTGCAGGGTGCGGGCGTATTCGCGGTAGCGGTCGGCGCCGACGTGCTCGGCCATGCCGATCGAGGAGATCGCCCCGTACGGGCCGTCCTTGACGTCCCGGTAGTCCTGGACCCGGATCTCGACCCGGTCGGTCAGGCCCTCCTCCGCGACGCGCTTGCGGGCGTACGCGGCCTGCTCCGTGGAGAGGGTGATGCCGGTGACCCGGACGCCGTACTCGCGGGCCGCGTGCAGGGCCATGGAGCCCCATCCGCAGCCCACGTCGAGGAGCCGGGTGCCGGGGGTGAGGCCGAGCTTGCGGCAGACGAGGTCGAGCTTGGCGCGCTGGGCGTCCTCCAGGGTGCCGCCCGGGGTCCAGTAGGCGCACGAATAGACCATCGAGGGCCCGAGGACGTGCTCGTAGAACTCGTTGCCGACGTCGTAGTGGTGGCTGATGGCCTGCCGGTCGCGGCCCTTGGTGTGGGCCTGTCCGCCGCCGCGCACGGCCTCCTCGGCGGGCGGCGCGGGCGCGGGCCACGGGCGGGCCATGGTCACGAGTTCCCGTACGGCGGCCCGTGCGGCCGGGTCGCGGAGTAACGCGGCCGTGTCGACGGCGCCGGAGGCCCGCGCGGGCAGGAACGGGCGCAGGGCGGCGAGCTTGGCGAGCCCCGTGGGCGGTGTCGGGGCGGGCGGGGCGGCCGGGGCGGGCTCCCGCTCCCAGAGCAGGCCCCCCACCCGGTCGAGCAGTTCGAAGAGGTCGCCCTCGACGGTCAGGTCACCGGCGACCCAGGCGCGGGCCAGGCCCAGTTCGCCCGGCTTCCACAGCATGCGGCGCAGGGCGCGCCGGTGCGCCAGGACCAGGGTGGGGCCGGTGGCGGGGCCGGCTTCGCTTCCGTCCCAGGCCCGTATGCGGACGGGCAGGGGGGCGCCCAGCAAGGTTTCGGCAAGAGCGGCCAGCCGCGGCGCGGCGTCGGTCATCGTAGGCACCTCCAGAAGTTCCGACCGAACGGCCTACCCACTTCGGCGGCGCGTCAATCAGGGGAGGTACCGGCGGGTACGCCGAAGGGGCCGCCCGCACCACGGATGGCGGGCGGCCCCTTCGGGGACGTACGGGTCGTGCTCAGGTTCCTGCCGGGCTGCGCCGGGTCAGGAGGCCTTGGCCTTCTCGGCCGGTGCGGCGGCGGCCGCGGGGGCCGGCGCCGGCTTGGCGGCCTCGTAGAACTCCTCGCGCGGGGTTTCGAGGGCTCCGAGGGAGACCACCTCGCGCTTGAGGAACATGCCGAGGGTCCAGTCGGCGAAGACGCGGATCTTGCGGTTCCAGGTCGGCATGGCCATGCCGTGGTAGCCACGGTGCATGTACCAGGCGAGCCGGCCCTTGAGCTTGATCTTCATCTTGCCCATGACGATCATCGCGACGCCCTTGTGGAGGCCGAGACCCGCCACCGCGCCCTTGTTGGAGTGCGCGTACTCCTTCTGCGGGAAGCCCCGCATGCCGGAGATCACGTTGTCGCCGAGGACCTTGGCCTGGCGCAGCGCGTGCTGGGCGTTCGGCGGGCACCAGGCGTTCTCCACGCCGGCCTTGCGGGCGGCGACGTCCGGAACCTGGGCGTTGTCGCCCGCGGTCCAGATGTAGTCCGTGCCCTTGACCTGGAGGGTCGGCTCGGCGTCGACGTGGCCGCGCGGGCCCAGCGGGAGGCCGTAGCGGGCCAGCGCCGGGTTCGGCTTGACGCCGGCGGTCCACACGATGGTGTTGGAGTCGACCTCCAGGCCGTTCTTCAGCACCACGTGGCCGTCCACGCAGGAGTCCATGGAGGTGTTGAGGTAGATCTCGATGCCGCGCGACTCGAGGTGCTCCTTGCCCCAGGTGCCGAGCTTGGGCCCGACCTCGGGGAGGATCTTGTCGGCCGCGTCGACCAGGACGAAGCGCATGTCCTCGCGCTTGATCGTGGCGTAGTACTTCGCGGCGTCGCGGGCCATGTCCTCGACCTCACCGATGGTCTCCGCACCGGCGAAGCCGCCGCCGACGAAGACGAAGGTGAGGGCCTTGCGGCGGACGTTCTCGTCCGTCGTGGACTCGGCCTTGTCGAGCTGTTCGAGTACGTGGTTGCGCAGGCCGATGCCCTCTTCGACGCCCTTCATGCCGATGCCCTGTTCGGCCAGGCCGGGGATCGGGAAGGTGCGGGAGACGGCGCCGAGCGCGATCACCAGGTAGTCGAAAGGCAGCTCGTACGCCTCGCCGACCAGCGGCGTGACGACGGCGACCTTGCGGTCCTGGTCGATGGTCGTGACCCGGCCGGTGAGAACCTCTGCCTTGGGCAGCACGCGTCGCAGCGGGACGACGACGTGCCGAGGCGAGATGCTGCCTGCGGCCACTTCGGGGAGGAAGGGCTGGTAGGTCATGTACGAGCGCGGGTCGACGACCGTGACGGTCGCCTCGCCGTAACGCATCTTCTTCATGATGCGCTTGGCTGCGTACAGGCCTACGTACCCACCTCCTACAACGAGGATCCTGGGACGCTCCGTGGTGCTCATGAGAATGAGTATCCAGCACCCCAAGGGGTGACGCTCGTGAGCCCCTTCACAAGGTGCCATCGGACCTCTGCTACACTGCGCCACCCACGTGACCCAGATCATGGCGTCGAACGGGAACCAGGGTGTACCGGAAATCGTTGTTCACCCGTCCTGAACTGGCCTCCAGGCCTTCATCCGGACCAGACCACCGGGTTCGTGGATACCTACCGAGGGCCTCCCCCGGTGTCCACACTTCGCACGAACTCCCGTGTGAACCCCGCCCGCCGCCCCCGAAGGGGCCTCATCGGGGGTCCACCGGCCCTTTTTCCTTGTGAAGAACTTCACGAAGTTGGTGTGGACCGTGGGACTTTCGGCCCCCGGAAGGCCTCTCGGGGGCTCCCTCCGGGCTCCCTCGTGGCTCCCTCCGGGCTCCGCACTGCCGTCGCGCCGACGGTTCTCGCGCGGAGCGCGATCCTCCCACCAGGCTGGAGGTCCGGCGGAGCCCCGGCGGATCAGTCGCGGAGCCGGATGCTGCCGCGCGTCCGCGGTCCTTCGAGCGCCGACGGGTCCAGTTCCGGCCTCGTACGGGGCTTCGCGGCCGTCAGTTTGATCTGCTGTCGGCCCGCCAGGGCCACCCGCCACTGTCCGAGGCCCGGGCGGGTCCCGTAGGCGCCGGCGGCCTGGGCGAACAGGGCGCGGACGGCGGCGTCCTTGCGGTCGTCGTCGAGCACCCCGGGCAGCGGGGTCAGCGGCCGGCCCGGGGCCACGTACGGGTCCTGGGCCAGGATCCGGCCGAGGGCGAGGGCCGCCTTGTAGCGGTCGCTGTCGACGGTGACCGTCCCCGCCGGTGCGAGCGGGTCGTTCCAGTCGGGGGTGTCCGCCTGGGCCAGGACCGGGGCGCTGCCGCTCAGCCGGATGCCGTCGCAGTCCAGCAGGTACACGGCCGGTTCGGGCCGGACCGTCCACAGCACGTTGGCCTGCGAGACGTCCCCGACGACCAGGCCCGCCGCGTGCAGCCCGTCGACCAGTTCGACGAGCGCGCTCACCAGGGCGTACCGCTCGGCGGGCGTCGGCTGGAGCACCCCTTGCCAGGCCGGCTTGGCCGGGCGGAGCAGGAACGCCAGCTCCGTCAGCCGCTCCGTGCCGTCGCCGGCGGACCAGCGCATGGACGCGGGCGCCTCGTGCATGAGGAAGCCGGTGACCCGGCCCGCGTCGACGACCCGGCACAGCGGCCACGCCGCCGAGGCGTCCAGCCGGAACCGCTCCGTCGGCGTCAGGGCCAGGCGGACGGAGACCAGGCGTGACAGGGCGTCGCCCGCGACCCGGTGCGGCTCGCGGTAGCTCTTGTAGAGCAGGCCGGGCAGCCCCTCCAGGGTGCTCACCTCGCCCTGGCCGCCGTCGCCGACCTTCCGCAGGGGCCGCAGCGAGGAGAGCGGTACGTCGGCTCCGTCGGCGACGGTCATGCGCTCGCCTCCCACAGGCACACGGCGGTGCGGTCGTCGTCGTAGGACTTGACCCGGTACTGGAGCTGCCAGAGGAAGTCCGCGAGCCCCGGCGGCCGCGCCCCGCCGCCCCAGGCCCGGGCCAGGAAGTCGCGGATGCCCTCGTCCCCGCCGAGCGGCGCGGACAGGCCGTCCGTGCACAGGACGAGGACGTCGCCGGGGAGGGTGGTGACGAGGTCGGCCTCGGCGTACCGGGTGGAGGGCAGCGCGGCGGTTCCGGTGTCGATGATCCCGGTACCGGGGCTCCGCGCGCCGCCCACCACCTCCAGCCGCCAGGCCCCGTCGCGCAGCAGGGCCGTGCCGCCGTCGCCGACGGTGAGCAGCAGCCGGCCGCGTACGGCGGGGTCCACGGGGACGAGCAGCACGCGCAGGGTGGTCGCGTAGTCGCCGGGCCGGTGCCCGGCCTCCTCGGCGGTCCGTACGAGGCCGTCGGCGATCCGGCCGACGGCGGAGTTGACGAGCCCGCTCAGGGCCTTCTCGTTGCCCGCGCGCAGGCATTCGGACAGTTCCCCGGCGTACTCGTCGAGGAGGCGGACGGCCTCCCGGCAGACGAAGGCCGAGCCCAGGTGCGAGCGGGGTGCGGAGCCGACCCCGTCGGCGACGCCCAGCAGGAGCAGCCCGGAGGCGTCGTCGGGGGCGCCGAGCCGGGCCACGACCAGGGAGTCCTGGCGGGGCTCGGCCTGGTAGCGGTGGAGGTCGCCCCGCACGGAGGCGGCCCGCACGGTGAGCGGCCCGTACGCGGCGCCGTCGAGGGCGGTATCGGGCACGGCCGCGGCCTCCGCGTCCGCGCGGGCGGCGGCCGGGGGGCCGGGGTGGGGGAGGTAGAGCGGCGGCCTGGACCCGCTGAACGGCGGATCCCCGAGCCTCCCGACGGGCGGGCCGGGCACGACCGGCGGCACGGGAGGCACGGGAGGAACCGGCGGAACCGGCGGCACGGGCGGGACGGGCGGTGCCGGCGGGACGGGCGGCGTCGGCGGTTCGGCGTCGGCCGGTTCGGCCGCGCGGGCCGGGGCGGGGTCGACGGCCGGGGCGGGCGCGGGAACGGGCGCAGGCGCGGGCTCGGGGGCGGGGGACGCCCCGGGGTCCTCCGGCGGGAGCGGCGGCGGCGCCGGGGCGGGCGGGAGCGGCCCGACCGCCGGTCCGGGCGGGTACGGGTACGCGTACGGGTGGGGGGACCGGTCCGCGGGACCGGTGGTCTCCTGGTGCACGGCGCGCCTCAGAGCTTGTCGAGCGGAACGGTCTTGAAACCGAGGACGTTCTCGTCGATGACGAGGCTGAACGTGTCGTCGCCGTTGGCGGCGATGCTGCTCGCCGAACGCACGATGGACCGGGTCAGGCTGGCGGCGAACTCGCGCAGCGCCGCGGCGGGCGACACGTTCTTGTCCTCCTGGATGAACGCCCGGAGGGTCGCGACGTGCCCGATCGTCGCCCGGTCGGCCTCGCCGATGCCGAAGGCGATGATGTTCGGCCGGTAGCGCGCCTCGACGAGTTCCTTGTGGGCCTGCGTCCAGTCCTCGTCGGTGGGGCCGCCGTCGGAGAGGAAGAAGGCCACCGGACGGTACACCTCGTGGCCCTGCGCCTTGAGCGCGGCGACGTCCGTCTCGATGCAGCGCAGCAGCGTGCGGAACGCCTGCCCGTACGCGGTCAGTCCGCCGGCGGACAGGGCCGGGAGGGTGTCGAGGTCGCTGAGGTCGGCCAGGGGCTGGAGCACGGTGGCGTCGTCCGAGAAGCCGATCAGGCAGAAGCGGGTCTTGTCGGCGACCGTCGGGTTGGTGCTGATCTCCTGGTGGAGCTCCGGCAGGGCGCTGTTCATGCTGTCGATCGACGGTCCGGCCATCGAGCCCGACTCGTCGCACACCAGGTAGAAGGGAAGGATCTGCACGGTCTCGCGCCTCCGGGGAGTCAGTAGGTGTAGAAGTAGATTTCGAGCTCCGCGTGGCCGCCGGAGGGGCCCTGGACGAAGAAGTCCCGGGTGGTGGCGCCGGTGAACATCTCCGGACGGGCCTGGGCCAGCAGGGAGTTGACGCGGCGGGCGTAGTCGACGCCCGCGCCGACCTCCGGGCTGCGGCCGAAGGTGAGGACGAAGGCGGCCGTGCGGCCCCGGTGGGCTTCCGTCTTCTCGCGGAGCTGGCGCACGATGCGGTCCGTGTCGGAGGCGGAGGCGTCGAACGCGAGCTCCACGGCCTGCCGCTCGACGGCCCTGGGTCCCGAGGGGGTGGGCGAGGGGCTCGGGGAGGCGTCGGGGCTCTGCGAGGCCGCCGGCTTCTTCGCCGTCGCGGCCTTCACCGGATCGCCCTGGTCCCCCATCGCCACCAGGGCCAGGACCAGGAGCATGTCGGCGAACAGCCAGCCGGCGAGCGTCAGCGGGTTGAACCGCGGCCGCCGCGGCGTCGTCATCGCGCGTCCGCCGGGACCTGGTCCGCGGCCCGCTCGTGACGGCCGTCCCCGGCCTTGCCCAGGTTCACACCGGGCGCGGGGGCGGCCGGGACCGGCACCGCGTCCACCGGGCCCGCGTCGGCCGGCGCCGCGTCGGCCGGCACCGCGTCGGCCGGGCCCGCAGCCGCGGGGACCGCTGGGGTCATGGGGGTTACCGGGGTCACCGGGGTCGCGGCCGTGAAGTCGGCGGCGGCCCGGGACACGGCCTCGGCGAGTTCCGCGAACCGTTCGGCGGCCAGGCGCAGGGCCTCCGTCTGCCCGTCCAGCCCGAGGACGGCCCGCTGCGAGAGCGCCACCGCCTCGGCCGTGCTCTCCGTGACCTCGCCGAGGCGGTCGAGGACGCGGGCCGAGACGTCCGCCGCGACCTCGGTCCCCGTGGTGAACGAGCGCTGCGCGGCGGCGAGTACGGTCACCGAGTCCTCGACCCGCTCCCCGGCGGCGCCCAGCGCGTCCCGCACCTCGCCGTTGACGGCGCGCACGTCCTCCACGGCCTTGCTGACCTCCGCGCCGCTGGCCGCCACGGCGGTCTCGACCCGGGTGACGGCCCGCTCCAGCGGGAGCACGGCGGCGTCGACGGAGGCGAGGCGGCTGCCGGCGTTCTCGACGGCCTCGGAGACGGCGGTGACGGCCGTGTTCAGCTGCCGGTGGGCGCGGACCGCCTTGTCGCCGAGCTTGCCGAGGGTGGCCGCGGCCGCGGTGAGTTCGGCGGCGAAGCGCTGCGGGGAGGACAGCCGCTGCTCGTTGAGGAGCAGTTGGGCCCGGGTCAGTACGGGGACGAGCCGGGCGAGGAGGTCGTCGGCGGTGCGGCGGGCGTCGTCGGAGCGGCGTTCGGTGCGGGTGCGGCGCACTCCGTGGACGGCGGCGAGCAGGACCAGCAGGAAGATCACCGCGGTGGCGGAGCCGGCGACGTGACCGAAGGTGGACCAGGCGGCGAGCCGGCCCTCGAAGCCGGACTGCCAGAGCTGGAGGAAGGGGCGCCCCGCGGCGGCCGGGTCCTCGCCGATGAGGGCTTCGTAGGCGCTGGTGGCGCGGGAGAGGCCGAGCCAGGTGAGGAGCAGGGGCAGGAACACCAGGGAGCCGATGCCGACTTCCAGCCAGGCCCACGCCCGGTGTTCGGGTTGCTCGTCGAAGACGGCCCGGACGCTCTCCTCCCGGGCGAAGGCCTGGAGGAGGTCCAGTTCGGTCCAGGGTTCGAGGTCCCCGTCGCCGAGGCCCCGCAAGGCGTCGGAGAGTGCTGTCAGCTCGTCCCGCCGGGAACCGAGTCCCGGGTGCGCGGCGAGGTCGTCGAGCTGCGCGGCGACCGTGGACGCCGTCGCGAGTGCCCCAACGGGCATTTCCACCCCCATGGAAGATGCGGGGCGGCCGTACGTCCTGCGCACGACCCGTACGAAGCCGTGGCCCACCCCCTGCGCGCCCGGGCGGCGGCCCGCGGCGGCGCGCTCGGATCATAGCCCAGCCCGACGATCCGTCATATGATCCTCCATCATCTGATCGGGGGAGAGATGGGCTCAGCCGACCGGCCGCGCGGAGTGATCCGGCTGCGCGGTGAAGAGGGCGCCGCACCCGTGCTCACGCGGGCCGCGCCGCAGGCCCGCATCCGGGGCCGGGGCCAGTTGCAGGCGAACCTGAACTGGCTGCCGGCGGCCCGCGCGGACCTGAACCTGTGCGCCCTCGTGGAGTTCCGGGACGGCCGGGCGACGGTGGTGCAGGCGCTGGGCGAGGACTTCGGCTCGCTCACGCAGTGGCCGTACCTCGCGCTCGACCACGACGACCGCACGGGCGGATCCTCGGACGGGGAGACGCTGCGGGTGAACCTGGCCCACCGGGAGCGGTTCGCCCGTCTGCTGTTCTTCGTCTACATCTACGAGGGCTCCGCCGACTTCCGCCGTCTCGGGGCCACCGTCGACGTGACCGCTCCGGCCGGCCCGGGCTGCCGGATCCTGCTGGACGACTCCCCGGCCGGAGCGCAGGGCTGCACGATCGCGAGCGCGGTCCCGGACGGGGACGCGCTGACGGTGCGCCGCGAGGTGAACTGGTACGTGCCGGACGGGGACCGGTACGTGCACGAGATGATCGACCGCCAGTACGGCTTCGGCCTGGACTGGGTCCGCGGCACGAAACCCCCACGGGACGGCCGCGAGGCGCCCCGCGGCATCTGACGACGAAAGCGGCGCCCCGGCCGGCCGGGGCGCCGCCCGCGCGGCCTCAGGCCAGGGACCAGGCGATGCCGTCCGGCTGACCGGTGAACCCACACCCGTGTACGCGGCACCCCGGCAGGTGTACACGTTCGCGCGTACACTGGCTGTCATGAGTGATGAGAACGCCGTGACCGTGCGCGAAGCCCGCGCCCATCTTGCGGACCACATCAACCGTGCCGAGCAGGGCGCCCCGACCATCATCACGCGGAACGGTGCTCCGGTGGCCGCCCTCGTCCCCATCGCGGACTTCAACGCGCTCGAAGAGGCGGCAGACGAGCTGCTCGCACGCGAGGCGGAGGCGGTACTCGCCGAGGGCGGATCGACCGTGACGATGGCCGAGCTGCTGGCCGACCTGTTCAGCGAACGGGGTGACGGCGCGGCGTGAAGTACGCCTTTCGGTTCACGACCGCGGCGCAACGGCAGCTCCGGGCGATCGACAGGCCGGCAGCGATGCGGATCCTCGCCGCCCTGACCACGCTGGGAGACGATCCGTACCGCGAGGACGCCGACATCAAGAAGCTCACCGGCCCCTCCGGCCTGTACCGGCTCCGCGTCGGCGGCTACCGGATCGCCTACCAAGTCCTGGACGGCGAGCTCGTCATCCTCGTCGTCAAGGTGGGCGACCGCCGCGACATCTACCGCAACATCTGAATCCCGGGCAGACGGCGGCGGGTCCGGGGTCTTATCCGGGGGGCCCCCGGGGGGTTTTTGTCGGGGGGGGGGGGCGGGGGGTGGGGGGGGGCCCCGGAGAGGGGGGTGAACGGGGGGACGGGGGGGGTGTGGGGGTTA
>NZ_JBEXPG010000051.1:0-64294 GCF_040611935.1 Streptomyces sp. NPDC006512
TCCTCGGTGAGGAGCGCGTCGAGGATCGTGTCGCTGATCTGGTCAGCGATCTTGTCGGGGTGACCCTCGGTCACGGACTCCGAGGTGAACAGGCGACGGGACACAACGCTCCCTGGGGTTGCAGCGGCTGCTGGCTGATCATTTGGCGGAACCACATCGGGGGCTGCGCCCGATCACGTTCCTTGGTGCAGTTTATCGGTCGCCACCGTTTGCCGGACCACCCGTCTCGCCTTATGGGAGCCATGTGACCTGCGGCACTCCATTCTGACGCACTCGGTCGCCCTCGAAAAGGCCGACGCTCAGGCGCGTCGGGACGGCCGTGGCGGGGCGAGCCGGGGGGCGACCTGGTCCCAGATCAATCCGGCCAGGGCTTCCTTGGGACCGTAGGGAACGGGTGTTTCCGTTCCGTCGGAGGCGAGGATCACGGCCTCGTTCTCCTCCGAACCGAAGGTCTTGGCCTCACCCACCTCGTTCACGACGAGAAGGTCACATCCCTTGCGCCGGAGCTTCGCGCGTCCGTTGGCGAGGACGTCGTCGGTCTCGGCGGCGAAGCCGACGACGATCTGCCCGTCCGTGGCCCGTTCGGCGGAGATCTCCGCGAGGACGTCCGGATTGCGTACGAGGGCCACCGGCTCGGGCTCCTGCCCGTCCCGCTTCTTGATCTTCCCGTCCGCGTACCGGGCGGGCCGGAAGTCGGCCACGGCCGCCGCCATCACGACGGCGTCGGCGTCGGCCGCCGCCTTCAGCACCGCCTCCCGCAGCTGGAGGGCCGTGCCCACGCGTACGAGGTCCACCCCGGCCGGGTCGGCCAGGGAGGTGTTCGCGGCGATCAGGGTGACCCGGGCGCCGCGGGCGACGGCGGTGCGGGCGAGGGCGTAGCCCTGCTTGCCGGAGGAGCGGTTGCCGAGGAAGCGGACGGGGTCCAGGGGTTCGCGCGTCCCGCCGGCGCTGATCACCACGTGCCGCCCGGCGAGGTCCGGTCCGGCGGAGCCGCGGGCGAGCACCCCGCGGCAGAACTCGAAGATCTCCTCGGGGTCGGGCAGCCGGCCCTTGCCGGTGTCCTTGCCGGTGAGCCGGCCGACGGCGGGCTCGATGACGAGGGCCCCGCGCCGGCGCAGCGTGGCGACGTTCTCCTGGGTGGCGGGGTGCTCCCACATCTCGGTGTGCATCGCGGGTGCGAACACCACCGGGCAGCGGGCGGTGAGCAGGGTGTTCGTGAGGAGGTCGTCGGCCAGCCCGTGCGCGGCCTTGGCCAGCATGTCGGCGGTGGCCGGGGCGACCACGACGAGGTCGGCCGACTGGCCGATGCGCACGTGGGGCACCTCGTGGACGGTCTCCCAGACCTGCGTGGAGGCGGGGTTCCCGGAGAGCGCGGCCCAGGTGGCCTCGCCGACGAAGTTCAGGGACGCCGCCGTCGGCACCACCCGTACGTCGTGTCCGGACTCGGTCAGCCGGCGCAGCAGCTCGCAGGCCTTGTAGGCGGCGATCCCGCCGCTGACACCCAGCACGACCTTCGGCTTACCCACCACGCACTCCCCTTCAGGATCCATCTGTCGGTGACACCCGTCACGCCTATGACACACCACAGGCCCGGCAGATGTTCTGCCGGGCCTGTGGTGAAGGAATTCTCGGTGCCTTACTGGGCCGGGGCCTCGATGGCCTCGGAGGTCAGCAGACCCGCGTTGATCTCGCGCAGCGCGATCGAAAGCGGCTTCTCGTGGACGTGGGTGTCCACCAGCGGGCCGACGTACTCGAGCAGGCCCTCACCGAGCTGCGAGTAGTACGCGTTGATCTGACGCGCGCGCTTGGCCGCGTAGATCACGAGGCTGTACTTCGAGTCCGTGGCCTCGAGCAGCTCGTCGATCGGCGGGTTGATGATGCCCTCGGGCGCGGTGATGGAAGAGGACACGCTCTACCTTCCGAAGATGGGTGAATGATCGAAACGATCAAGTGTTGACCGAAATGACATCGATCAACGATCAGACGACATTCATCAAGGCTAGCAGCTCGCGTGCCACGTCCTCGACGGAGGTGTTGACGAGGGTGGTGTCGAACTCGGGTTCGGCAGCGAGTTCGATCTTGGCGGCCGCGAGGCGGCGCTCGATGACCTCGGCGGACTCGGTCCCGCGGCCGGTGAGCCGGCGGACCAGTTCCTCCCAGCTCGGAGGAGCCAGGAAGACCAGCTGGGCATCGGGCTTGGACTCGCGGACGAGCCGGGCGCCCTGGAGGTCGATCTCCAGCAGTACCGGCTCGCCGTTGTCGAGGCGTTCCAGCACCGCGCCGCGCGGTGTGCCGTAGCGGTTGCCCGCGAACTCGGCCCACTCCAGCAGCTCGCCGTTGGCGATCAGCTTGTCGAACTCGTCGTCGTTGACGAAGAAGTAGTGGACTCCGTGTCGCTCACCGGGCCGCGGCTTGCGGGTGGTGGCCGACACCGAGAGCCATACCTCGGGGTGGACTGTGCGCATATGCGCGACGACCGTGCTCTTGCCGACCCCCGAGGGGCCGGAGAGCACGGTCAGCCGCGGACGAACCTCTGCTGCCATAGAGCGATTATCCAGGTTCCAGGGACTGCCTGAGAACGCCGGGAGAACTTCGGGCGACGCCTCAGGCGTTGCTACCGCCGAACTCACGCTCCAGAGAGGCGATCTGGTTGGAACCGAGACCTCGGACACGCCGGGACTCGGAGATGCCGAGGCGCTCCATGATCTGCTTGGCGCGGACCTTGCCGACGCCGGGCAGCGACTCGAGAAGGGCGGAGACCTTCATCTTGCCGATGACGTCGTTCTCCTGACCCATCTTGATGACGTCGTGGAGGGAGGCGCCGGAGTGCTTGAGTCGATTCTTCACCTCGGCCCGCTCCCGGCGAGCCGCGGCGGCCTTTTCGAGCGCTGCTGCGCGCTGTTCAGGGGTAAGGGGCGGAAGAGCCACGCCTACGTCACCTCGGATGTCGAACTGTCGGATACGGACCGGCGGGGAGCTTGCGGGCACCACGCCGGGCGAGCCTCCGAACAGCGACGAAATTCGTTCGCTGCTCGTTCACTCTGGTCGGAGACTAGCGGCCAAGGCCGCTCCAGTCAGCGAGAACGGACGAAAAGTCCTGGTCAGCCTCCACTGAACCGTACATCACGGACAAACTACCCCGGTTTTGTCCGGGGAAAGACGTTCGAATTTCGTCAGGCCGTTCCAAGTGCCCGTCCGGCGGCCCCGGCGGACCGCTCGAAATCCGGGGCCGAGGGGCGGACCGCGCTACCCGGCGACGGCCGCGCGGACCTCGTCCGCGAAGCCCTTCGCCGAGGCTCGCAGCGCCGCCACGTCCGGACCGTGCTTCAGGACGCCCCGCGAGACGTTCGGGACGACGTTGCCGACGGCCCGGCCGAAGACCGCCGGGAGGTCGGCCGCCGTCGCGCCCTGGGCGCCGATGCCCGGGGCCAGCAGCGGGCCGTTGATGTCCAGGTCGAAGGAGGACAGGTCGCCCAGGGTGGCGCCGACCACCGCGCCGAAGGAGCCCATCGGCTCGGCGCCGGCGTTCTCCGCCGCCAGGTGCGCCAGCATGGTCGCGCCGATGGTGCGGCCGTCCTCGCGCACCGCCCGCTGGACCTCGGCCCCCTCCGGGTTGGAGGTGAGGGCCAGGACGAACAGGCCCGCGCCGGACTCCCGCGCCAGGTCGACGGCCGGCTTCAGCGAGCCGTAGCCGAGGTACGGGGAGACGGTCAGCGCGTCCGAGAACAGCGGGGACGAGGGGTCCAGGAAGGCGGCGGCGTAGGCGGCCATCGTCGAGCCGATGTCCCCGCGCTTCGCGTCCATGACGACGAGGGTCCCGGCCGCCCGGGCGTCCGCGACGGTCCGCTCCAGCACCGCGACGCCGCGCGAGCCGAACCGTTCGAAGAAGGCGGCCTGCGGCTTGAACACCGCGACCTCCTGCGCCAGGGCCTCCACGACGGTGCGGGAGAACCGCTCCAGGCCCGCGATGTCGTCGTCGAGGCCCCAGGAGGCCAGCAGGGCGGCGTGCGGGTCGATGCCGACGCACAGCGGGCCCCGGGCGTCCATGGCGGCGCGCAGACGGGTTCCGAAGGGGGTCACGGGGCTCACAGGGCGGCCTTTCGGGTCTCGGCGCCCACCGCTTCCGCGAGGGTCGCGTAGGGGCTGTTGGCCAGGCGCGCGGCGAGGCCCTTGTGGATGGCGCGGGCATAGAACGGGCCCTCGTAGACGAAGGCGCTGTAGCCCTGGATCAGGGTGGCGCCCGCGAGGATGCGCTGCCAGGCGTCCTCGGCGTTCTCGATGCCGCCGACGCCCACCAGGACGATCCGGTCCCCGACGCGCGCGTACAGGCGGCGCAGGACCTCCAGGGAGCGCTCCTTGACCGGGGCGCCGGACAGTCCGCCGGTCTCCTTCACCAGGGACGGGGCGGACTTCAGGCCCAGCCCCTCCCGGGCGATGGTGGTGTTCGTGGCGATGATGCCGTCCAGGCCGAGCTCCAGGGCGAGGTCGGCGACCGCGTCGACGTCCTCGTCCGCCAGGTCCGGGGCGATCTTGACCAGCAGCGGGACGCGGCGGTCGGTGACCGCGCGGTCCGCGGCCTCGCGCACGGCGGTCAGCAGCGGGCGCAGCGACTCGGTCGCCTGGAGGTTGCGCAGGCCCGGGGTGTTCGGCGAGGAGACGTTGACGACCAGGTAGTCCGCGTGGCGGGCGAGGCGCTCGGTGGAGAGCACGTAGTCGGCGGCCGCCTCGTCCTCCGGCACGACCTTGGTCTTGCCGATGTTGACGCCGACGACGGTCCTGAAGACCGGGTTGCGGGCCGCGAGGCGCTCGGCGACGGCCTCGGAGCCCTCGTTGTTGAAGCCCATGCGGTTGATCAGCGCCCGGTCGGGGACCAGCCGGAAGAGCCGCTTCTTGGGGTTGCCGGGCTGTGCCTGCCCGGTGACCGTGCCGATCTCGACGTGGTCGAAGCCGAGCATCGACATGCCGTCGATGGCGACGGCGTTCTTGTCGAAGCCTGCGGCG
This sequence comes from Streptomyces sp. NPDC006512, assembly GCF_040611935.1. Taxonomy (NCBI): domain Bacteria; kingdom Bacillati; phylum Actinomycetota; class Actinomycetes; order Kitasatosporales; family Streptomycetaceae; genus Streptomyces; species Streptomyces sp. NPDC006512. The sequence goes on from NZ_JBEXPG010000051.1 coordinate 5,002, forward strand.
AGGCCGAAGGGGCCGTGCATCCGCAGGCCGAGGGCCTCGGTGCGGAGCCCCTCGTAGCGCGGTGCCAGGGCGGCCGCGACGAAGGTGCGCAGCACGGGGGTGCGGGCGGCGAGGCGGATCCAGCGGAAGGCCGTGTAGTGGGCCCGCTCGGGGTCCATCCGCTTGAAGACCAGGTTGAAGAAGAGCTTGTACATCGTCGAGAAGATCCCTCTGCGCTCATGGAAAGGGGGACACCCGTCGTGAAACCGGTGTCCCCCCTCCCGTGTCCGGGCTGTACGGGTGTTAGTCGCGGGCCGCGGTCAGGTGCTCCGCGTGCTCCTGGAGGGAGCGGACGCCCACGTCGCCGCGGTTGAGCGCGTCGATGCCCTGGACGGCGGCGGCGAGCGCCTGGACCGTGGTCAGGCACGGGACGCTGCGCGCCACGGCGGCCGTGCGGATCTCGTAGCCGTCGAGGCGGCCGCCGGTGCCGTACGGGGTGTTGACGATCAGGTCGACCTGGCCGTCGTGGATCAGCTGGACGATGTTCTTCTCGCCGTTCGGGCCCTCGCCGTCGCTGAGCTTGCGCACGACGGTGGCGTTGATGCCGTTGCGGCGCAGCACCTCCGCGGTGCCGGAGGTGGCCATCAGCTCGAAGCCGTGGGCGACGAGCTCGCGCGCCGGGAAGATCATCGTGCGCTTGTCGCGGTTGGCGACGGAGATGAAGGCGCGGCCCTTCGTGGGCAGCGGGCCGTAGGCCCCGGCCTGCGACTTGGCGTACGCCGTGCCGAAGACCGAGTCGATGCCCATGACCTCGCCGGTGGAGCGCATCTCCGGGCCGAGGACCGTGTCGACGCCGCGGCCGTGGATGTCGCGGAAGCGCGACCACGGCATGACGGCCTCCTTGACGGAGATCGGCGCGTCGAGCGGCAGGGTGCCGCCGTCGCCGCTCTTGGGCAGCATGCCCTCCTCGCGCAGCTCGGCGATGGTGGTGCCGAGCGAGATGCGGGCGGCGGCCTTCGCGAGCGGGACGGCGGTCGCCTTCGAGGTGAAGGGGACGGTCCTGGAGGCACGCGGGTTGGCCTCCAGGACGTAGAGGATGTCGCCGGCCATGGCGAACTGGATGTTGATCAGGCCGCGGACCCCGACGCCCTTGGCGATCGCCTCGGTGGAGGCGCGCAGGCGCTTGATGTCGTAGCCGCCGAGGGTGATCGGGGGCAGGGCGCAGGCCGAGTCGCCGGAGTGGATGCCGGCTTCCTCGATGTGCTCCATGACGCCGCCGAGGTAGAGCTCGGTGCCGTCGTAGAGGGCGTCGACGTCGATCTCGATGGCGTCGTCGAGGAAGCGGTCGACCAGCACGGGGCGGGTCGGGGAGATCTCGGTGGACTCGGCGATGTAGGACTCCAGCCGGGTCTCGTCGTAGACGATCTCCATGCCGCGGCCGCCGAGCACGTACGAGGGGCGCACGAGGACCGGGTAGCCGATCTCGTCCGCGATCGCCTTCGCACCGGCGAAGGTGGTGGCGGTGCCGTGCTTGGGGGCCGGGAGGCCGGCGTCGGCGAGGACCTGGCCGAAGGCGCCGCGGTCCTCGGCGGCGTGGATGGCCTCCGGGGAGGTGCCGACGACGGGGACGCCGTTGTCCTTGAGCGCCTGGGCGAGACCGAGGGGGGTCTGGCCGCCGAGCTGGACGATGACGCCGGCGATGGGGCCGGCCAGCGACTCGGCGTGGACGATCTCCAGCACGTCTTCCAGCGTCAGCGGCTCGAAGTACAGGCGGTCGGAGGTGTCGTAGTCCGTCGAAACGGTCTCGGGGTTGCAGTTGACCATCACGGTCTCGTAGCCGGCGTCGCTGAGGGCGAAGGAGGCGTGGACGCAGGAGTAGTCGAACTCGATGCCCTGGCCGATGCGGTTCGGGCCGGAGCCCAGGATGATGACCGCGGGCTTGGTGCGCGGGGCGACCTCGGACTCCTCGTCGTAGGACGAGTAGAAGTACGGGGTCTTCGCGGCGAACTCGGCGGCGCAGGTGTCGACCGTCTTGTAGACCGGGCGGACGCCCAGCGCGTGCCGGACCTCGCGGACGACGTCCTCGCGCAGGCCGCGGATCTCCGCGATCTGGAAGTCGGAGAAGCCGTGGCGCTTGGCCTCGGCGAGCAGCTCGGGATGGAGCTTCTCGGCGGCGGCCAGGTCGTCCGCGATCTCCTTGATGAGGAAGAGCTGGTCGACGAACCAGGGGTCGATCTTCGTGTACTCGAAGACCTCTTCCTGGGTGGCGCCGGCGCGGATGGCCTGCATGACGGTGTTGATGCGGCCGTCGGTGGGGCGGACCGCGGTGGTGAGGAGCTCTTCCTTGTCGCCCGTGGGGCCGACGAAGGTGAACTGCGAGCCCTTCTTCTCCAGGGAGCGCAGGGCCTTCTGGAGGGCCTCGGTGAAGTTGCGGCCGATGGCCATGGCCTCGCCCACCGACTTCATGGTGGTGGTGAGGGTGGCGTCGGCGAGCGGGAACTTCTCGAAGGCGAAGCGGGGTGCCTTGACGACGACGTAGTCGAGGGACGGCTCGAAGGAGGCCGGCGTCTTCTCGGTGATGTCGTTGGGGACCTCGTCGAGCGTGTAGCCGATGGCCAGCTTGGCGGCGATCTTGGCGATCGGGAAGCCGGTGGCCTTCGACGCGAGCGCCGAGGAGCGCGAGACGCGGGGGTTCATCTCGATGACGATGACGCGGCCGTCGGCCGGGTCGATCGCGAACTGGATGTTGCAGCCGCCGGTGTCGACGCCGACCTCGCGGATGATCGCGATGCCGATGTCGCGCAGCCGCTGGTACTCGCGGTCGGTGAGGGTCATGGCCGGGGCGACGGTGATCGAGTCACCGGTGTGGACGCCCATCGGGTCGAAGTTCTCGATGGAACAGACGACGACGACGTTGTCCTTGGTGTCGCGCATCAGTTCCAGCTCGTACTCCTTCCAGCCGAGGATGGACTCCTCCAGGAGCACCTCGGTGGTCGGGGAGAGCGTGAGGCCCTGGCCGGCGATGCGGCGCAGCTCGTCCTCGTCGTGGGCGAAGCCGGAGCCGGCGCCGCCCATGGTGAAGGAGGGGCGGACGACGACGGGGTAGCCGCCGAGGGTGTCGACGCCCTTGATGACGTCGTCCATCGAGTGGCAGATGACCGAGCGGGCGGACTCGCCGTAGCCGATCTTGGCCTTGACGGCCTCGACGACGCCCTTGAAGAGGTCGCGGTCCTCGCCCTTGTTGATGGCCTCGACGTTGGCGCCGATGAGCTCGACGCCGTACTTCTCCAGCACACCCTGCTCGTGCATGGAGATCGCGGTGTTGAGCGCGGTCTGGCCGCCGAGGGTGGGGAGCAGCGCGTCGGGGCGCTCCTTGGCGATGATCTTCTCGACGAACTCGGGGGTGATCGGCTCGACGTACGTGGCGTCGGCGATCTCCGGGTCGGTCATGATCGTCGCCGGGTTGGAGTTCACCAGGATGACCCGCAGGCCCTCGGCCTTGAGGATGCGGCAGGCCTGGGTGCCGGAGTAGTCGAACTCGGCGGCCTGGCCGATGACGATCGGGCCGGAGCCGATGACCAGGACGGACTGGATATCGGTGCGCTTAGGCACGCTCGGCCTCCATCAGGGTGACGAAACGGTCGAAGAGGTACGCGGCGTCGTGCGGGCCGGCGGCCGCTTCGGGGTGGTACTGGACGGAGAAGGCCGGCTGGTCGAGCAGCTGGAGGCCTTCCACCACGTTGTCGTTCAGGCAGACGTGCGAGACCTCGGCGCGGCCGTAGGGGGTCTCGGAGACCTTGTCGAGGGGCGCGTCGACGGCGAAGCCGTGGTTGTGCGCGGTGACCTCGACCTTGCCGGTGGTGCGGTCCTGGACCGGCTGGTTGATGCCGCGGTGGCCGTACTTCAGCTTGTAGGTGCCGAAGCCGAGCGCGCGGCCCAGGATCTGGTTGCCGAAGCAGATGCCGAAGAGCGGGGTCTTGCGGGCGAGGACGCCCTGCATGACCGCCACGGGGCCGTCGGCGGTGGCCGGGTCGCCGGGGCCGTTGGAGAAGAACACCCCGTCCGGGTTGACCGCGTACACGTCCTCGACGGTGGCGGTGGCGGGCAGGACGTGGACCTCGATGCCGCGCTCGGCCATCCGGTGCGGGGTCATGCCCTTGATGCCGAGGTCGACGGCGGCGACGGTGTACTTCTTCTCGCCGATCGCGGGGACCACGTAGGTCTCCTTGGTGGCGACCTCGGCGGAGAGGTCGGCGCCCTTCATCTGCGGGGCTTCCTTGACGCGGGCCAGCAGCGTCTCGTCGCGGACGCCGGTCCAGGCGTCGCCGGAGAAGATGCCGACGCGCATGGCGCCGCGCTCGCGCAGGTGGCGGGTCAGGGCGCGGGTGTCGATGCCGGAGATCCCGACGACGCCCTGCTTGACCAGCTCCTCGTCCAGCGAGCGCTGGGAGCGCCAGTTGGAGGGGACGCGGGCGGGGTCGCGGACGACGTAGCCGGCGACCCAGATGCGGGAGGACTCGGGGTCCTCGTCGTTGACGCCGGTGTTGCCCACGTGCGGGGCGGTCATCACGACGACCTGCCGGTGGTACGACGGGTCGGTGAGGGTCTCCTGGTAGCCGGTCATGCCGGTGGAGAACACGGCCTCGCCGAAGGTCTCCCCCACAGCGCCGTAGGCGCGGCCGCGGAAGATCCGACCGTCCTCCAGGACGAGTACGGCGGGAGCTTTGGCTGCTCCCCTGGTGGAGGTCGTCATCGTTCGGCGCCTTCCGTCGTGATGGATGAGTTCATGTTGTTGATCGCCTCGACCCAGGCGGCGTGCTCGGCCGCGCGGTCGGAGCGGAATCCGGAGTCGATCAGCTTGTCGCCGTGCGCCCAGGTGACGACGAGGAGACCGCCCTCGGTGAGTACCTTGCCCGCGATTCCCTTGTCGAGGCGGGCGCCGCGCAGCTGCGCGGCCGGTACGAAGAAGTCGGTGGCACCCGGTCGGACCACGTCGAGGCCCGTGTCGGTGAGCGTGAGCTCGACCCGGCTGCGGACGCCCAGGCCGTGGGCGACGATCCGGTCCAGCCACTGCCCGGCGGTGGTCGAGCCGTGGTACCGGCCGGTCAGGGCCAGCCGGTGCTCGGGGAGACCGCCGGGGGCGGCGGGCAGCTCCGGCAGATCGCTCTGCAGTGCGCCGCGCCATTTCCAGCCCTGCCGCATCAGCCAGTACACGAACGCGATGAAGACGACCAGACCGATCAGCCACGCCACGCGGGCGTCCCAGTCCGTCACCTCCGCCGACTTTCGCTCGGCGGCTTCTGCGGCCAGTTGGATTACTGCAGGTGTCACGCCAGTTTCCCGTCCACGACCGTTGCCCGGCCCCGCAGGAAGGTATGAGTGACGCGCCCCGGCAGCTCACGGCCCTCGTAAGGCGTGTTGCGGCTGCGGGAGGCGAAGTGTGCGGGGTCCACGACACCACGGTACGAGGTATCGACCAAGGTCAGGTTCGCGGGTTCACCTGCCGAGACGCCACGGCCGTGGTTCTCCAGGCCGCCGATGCGCGCCGGGGCGAAGGACATCCGCTCCGCGACGCCCGCCCAGTCGAGCAGTCCGGTCTCGACCATCGTCTGCTGGACGACGGAGAGCGCGGTCTCCAGGCCCACCATGCCCATGGCGGCGGCGGCCCACTCGCAGTCCTTGTCCTCGTGCGGGTGCGGGGCGTGGTCGGTGGCGACGATGTCGATCGTGCCGTCGGCGAGCGCCTCGCGCAGGGCCAGCACGTCGCGCTCGGTGCGCAGCGGCGGGTTGACCTTGTAGACCGCGTTGTACGAGCGGACGAGCTCGTCGGTGAGGAGCAGGTGGTGCGGGGTGACCTCGGCGGTGACGTCGATGCCGCGGGACTTGGCCCAGCGGACGATCTCGACGGAGCCGGCGGTGGAGAGGTGGCAGATGTGCACGCGGGAGCCGACGTGCTCGGCGAGGAGGACGTCGCGGGCGATGATCGACTCCTCGGCGACGGCGGGCCAGCCGCCGAGGCCGAGCTCGGCGGAGACGACGCCCTCGTTCATCTGGGCGCCCTCGGTGAGGCGGGGCTCCTGGGCGTGCTGGGCGACGACGCCGCCGAAGGCCTTCACGTACTCCAGGGCGCGGCGCATGATCACGGCGTCGTCGACGCACTTGCCGTCGTCGGAGAAGACGGTGACGCGGGCGGCGGAGTCGTGCATGGCGCCCAGCTCGGAGAGCTGCTTGCCCTCCAGGCCGACGGTGACGGCGCCGATGGGCTGCACGTCGCAGTAGCCGGACTCCTTGCCCAGGCGCCACACCTGCTCGACGACGCCGGCGGTGTCGGCGACCGGGAAGGTGTTCGCCATGGCGAAGACGGCGGTGTAGCCGCCGGAGGCCGCGGCCCGGGTGCCGGTGAGGACGGTCTCGCTGTCCTCGCGGCCGGGCTCGCGCAGGTGGGTGTGGAGGTCGACGAGGCCCGGCAGGAGGACCTGGCCCTCGGCCTCGATGACGGTCGCGCCCTCGGCCGACAGGCCGGTGCCGACCTCGGCGATGGTCTCGCCGTCGATCAGGACGTCCTGCGCTTCGCCGCCCAGTACCTTCGCGCCACGGATAAGGATCTTGCTCATGGTTACTTGCTCTCCTCGGTACGGGCGGCGGTGGTGGTGACGGCGGGCTCGGAGCCTCCGAGCAGCAGGTACAGGACGGCCATCCGGGTGGAGACGCCGTTGGCGACCTGCTCGACGGCCGTGCACCGGTCGGAGTCGGCGACCTGGGCGGTGATCTCCATGCCGCGGTTCATCGGGCCGGGGTGCATGACGATGGCGTGCTCGGGCATCCGGGCCATGCGCTCGCCGTCGAGCCCGTACCGGCGGGAGTACTCGCGCTCGGTCGGGAAGAAGGCGGCGTTCATGCGTTCGCGCTGCACACGCAGCATCATGACCGCGTCGGACTTCGGCAGCACCTCGTCGAGGTTGTACGAGACCTCGCAGGGCCAGCTCTCGACGCCGATCGGCACCAGCGTGGGCGGGGCCACCACGGTGACCTCGGCGCCCAGCGTGTGGAGCAGCTGGACGTTGGAGCGGGCGACGCGGCTGTGCAGGACGTCGCCCACGATCGTGATCCGGCGGCCGCCGAGGTCCTTGCCGAGTCCGGCGTCGCGGCCGACGAGGCGGCGGCGCATGGTGAAGGCGTCCAGCAGGGCCTGGGTGGGGTGCTCGTGGGTGCCGTCGCCGGCGTTGACGACGGCCGAGTCGATCCAGCCGGAGGTCGCGAGGCGGTAGGGGGCGCCGGAGGCGTGGTGGCGGATGACGACCGCGTCGGCGCCCATGGCCTCCAGGGTCAGCGCCGTGTCCTTCAGGGATTCGCCCTTGGAAACGGAGGAACCCTTGGCGGAGAAGTTGATGACGTCGGCGGACAGCCGCTTGGCGGCGGCCTCGAACGAGATCCGGGTGCGGGTCGAGTCCTCGAAGAAGAGGTTGACGACCGTGAGGCCGCGCAGGGTGGGCAGCTTCTTGATCGGCCGGTCCGCGACGCGGGCCATCTCCTCGGCGGTGTCGAGGATGAGGACGGCGTCGTCGCGGGTGAGGTCGGCGGCCGAGATGAGGTGACGCTTCATCTGGATGGCTCCGTAGGTCGGGAGGGCGGGCAGGCTGACGGGCGTGCCGGGGTGCGGGCGGGGCAGGGCAGACCTCGGCGCGGACCCCGCGGCGGGACCCGGACCGGTAGGGGGCTACTGCTGCCCGGCTGCCTGGGCGGTCCGCTGGCCGAGCAGCACGGCGTCACGGCCGTCCTCCTCCTGGAGCTGGACCTTGACGGTCTCCCGCAGCGACGTGGGGAGGTTCTTGCCGACGTAGTCGGCGCGGATCGGGAGCTCGCGGTGGCCCCGGTCGACGAGGACCGCGAGCTGTACGGCGCGGGGGCGTCCGATGGCGCCGAGCGCGTCGAGGGCGGCCCGGATGGTGCGGCCGGAGAAGAGCACGTCGTCGACGAGGATCACGAGGCGGCCGTCGATGTCGTCGCCGGGGATCTCGGTGCGGCCGATCGCCCTGGCGGGCTTCAGGCGCAGGTCGTCGCGGTACATGGTGATGTCGAGGGAACCGACCGGGATCTTCGTGCCGGTGATCTCTTCGAGCTTCTCGGCCAGCCGGCGGGCGAGGAAGACGCCACGGGTGGGGATGCCGAGGAGGACCACGTCGTCGGCGCCCTTGGCGCGTTCGACGATCTCGTGGGCGATGCGCGTCAGGACCCGGGCGATGTCCTGCGCCTCGAGTACGGGGCGCATCGGGTTCTGGTCGGGCTGGGTACGGGTGTCCATGAAAAGGACCTCCTTCTCCGCCTCACGGGACGGACCTTAAAGGACGTCTGATGTACGCCGTCCACGGTACCAGGGGCGGGCGCCCGCCCCCGCACCGGGCCCACTCCGATCCCCTCGTCCGTGGGCGTCGCCGACCATTCGGCTTGACGCATCCACGTAACGCTGCGTAACCTCACAGTGAGTTACCAGCCGCGCGGCGGAGCCGCATGCTGTCCATGTCGTCACAGCGTCACAGCGTCCGGGAGCGTTATGTCCAGCGAATACGCCAAACAGCTCGGGGCCAAGCTCCGGGCCATCCGCACCCAGCAGGGCCTTTCCCTCCACGGTGTCGAGGAGAAGTCCCAGGGCCGGTGGAAGGCCGTGGTGGTCGGGTCCTACGAGCGCGGGGACCGCGCCGTGACCGTCCAGCGTCTTGCCGAGCTGGCGGACTTCTACGGGGTTCCGGTGCAGGAGCTGCTTCCGGGCACGACTCCCGGCGGGGCCGCCGAGCCGCCGCCGAAGCTCCGCCTCGACCTGGAGCGCCTGGCGGGCGTACCCGCCGAGAAGGCCGGCCCGCTCCAGCGTTACGCCGCCACGATCCAGAGCCAGCGTGGTGACTACAACGGCAAGGTCCTGTCGATCCGCCAGGACGACCTGCGCACCCTGGCCGTGATCTACGACCAGTCCCCCTCGGTCCTGACCGAGCAGCTGATCAGCTGGGGCGTGCTGGACGCCGACGCGCGCCGCGCGGTGGCACACGAGGACATCTAGTCCCCAGGGGCCGTCCAGCCCCAGCAGAAACGTTTACCGGTGGGTGCCGGGACCTCTTCGGGTCCCGGCACCCACCGGTTTTTTCACACCCCCGCCGGCACCCGCCGCCCACCCGTCGGCTTCCCGGGCACACGGAAGGGCCCGCAGCGCGCACGCTGCGGGCCCTTCCGTAGGGACGCGGTACCGCGCCTCAGCTCTCGCTGCGGCGCAGGTTCGGCTTGAGGTCCTTGAAGCGGCCCAGCAGTCCGTTCACGAACGACGGCGAGTCGTCCGTGGAGAACTCCTTGGCGAGCTGGACGGCCTCGTCGATGGCCACGGCGTCCGGGGTCTCGTCGACCCAGATCAGCTCGTAGGCACCCAGCCGCAGGATGTTCCGGTCGACGACCGGCATGCGGTCGAGCTCCCAGTCCACGGCGTAGGTGATGATCAGATCGTCGATCCGGTTCACCTTGTCGGCGTAACCCTCGACGAGATCCATCGTGAAGGCGCTGACCGGCGGCTGCCGGTCGTCCGACGACCGCGCGTGGCGGATCCAGTCCGCGAGGACCTCGCGCACGGGCACACCGCGCTGGTCGGCCTCGAAGAGGATCTGGAAAGCGCGCTTGCGCGCGTTGCTCCGGGCAGCCACGGTTAGCTGTTCACCCGGCCGAGGTAGCCGCTGGTGCGGGTGTCGACCTTGATCTTCTCGCCGGTGGTGACGAAGAGCGGGACCTGGATCTCGTGACCGGTCTCCAGGCGCGCCGGCTTGGTGCCGCCGGTGGAGCGGTCGCCCTGGACGCCCGGGTCGGTGTGCTCGATCACGAGCTCGACGGCGGCCGGGAGCTCGACGTAGAGCACCTCGCCCTCGTGCTGGGCGACGGAGGCGGTGAAGCCCTCGATCAGGAAGTTCGCGGCGTCGCCGACGGCCTTCTTGTCGACCATCAGCTGGTCGTAGGTGCTCATGTCCATGAAGACGAAGTACTCGCCGTCCATGTAAGAGAACTGCATGTCACGGCGGTCGATGGTGGCCGTCTCGACCTTCGTGCCGGCGTTGAAGGTCTTGTCCACGACCTTGCCGGAGAGCACGTGCTTGAGCTTGGTGCGCACGAAGGCCGGGCCCTTGCCGGGCTTGACGTGCTGGAACTCGACGACGGACCAGAGCTGGTCACCGTCGAGCTTGAGCACCATGCCGTTCTTGAGGTCGTTCGTGGAAGCCACGGTTGCGGAATCTCCTGCACTGGAAGACCGAGGGTGCGCACTCACGGCCCGGCAACGCGGGCTAGAGCGCGAGCAGCTCCTTGGTCGTAATGGTGAGTAGCTCGGGACCGCCGTCCGCCTCGGGGCGTACGACGAGCGTGTCATCGATCCGGACACCTCCCCGGCCCGGGAGGTGAACCCCCGGTTCGACGGTGACCGGCACGCAAGCGTCCAGTTTACCCATTGCCGTAGGTGCAAGCTGCGGGTCCTCGTCGATTTCGAGGCCGACCCCGTGTCCCATCGACCCGGCGAGGGCCTCGCCGTGCCCCGCGGAGTCCAGTACGGAGCGCGCCGCGCGGTCGACGTCGCGGTACGCGGCGCCCGGCAGCAGGGACTCCCGGCCGGCCCGCTGGGCGGCGAAGACGAGGTCGTAGAGCTCGATCTGCCAGTCGGCCGGAGTGGTGCCGATCACGAAGGTACGGCCGATCTCGCAGCGGTAGCCCCGGTAGTTGGCGCCCAGGCAGACGGAGAGGAAGTCGCCCTCCTCCACCCGCCGGTCCGAGGGCCGGTGCCGGGAGCGCCCGGAGTGCGGGCCGGTGCCGACCGAGGTCGGGAACGCGGGCCCGTCGGCGCCGTGGTCGACGAGGCGGCGTTCCAGCTCCAGGGCGAGGTGGCGTTCCGTGCGGCCGACGAGGATCGACTCCAGCAGCTCTCCGAGGGCCTGGTCGGCGATCTCGGCGGCGATCCGCAGGCAGGCGATCTCGTCCTCGTCCTTGACGAGGCGCTGCTGCTCGACGGCGGTGCCGAGGTCGGCCAGGCGCAGCCGGGGCGCCACGGAGTGCAGGGCGCGGTGCCGGCCGACGGTCAGGTGGTGTTCCTCGACGGCGAGCGACTCGGCCCGCACGGACGCCGCGAGGTCGGCCGCGGCCACCGCCGGATCCGCGCCGGGGCTCGGCAGCACCGAGAGCCGCAGCTGTTCGTCGAGGCGTCCCTCGTCGGCTTCGCCGGTGGGTGCGCCCGCGCAGAACATGACGTCGTCGGCGGGTCCGACCAGCAGGACGGCGCCCAGCGGGGACGCCCCGGCGAGGTAGCGGACGTTCGCCGGACGCGTGATCAGGGCGGCGGAGTTGCCCGCGGCTGCACAGCGGTCGCGGAGCAGGCCCCTGCGGGCCGCGTACACGTCTGACATGTCTTCGAGCCTACGAGCGCCCCGCGCATCCGGCCCGGCGAGCGCGTCCGCACGGGGGCGGGCCGCAGGTGGCCGCCCTCGGCGCGGCTACCAGCCGCCGGGGCTGGCCAGGGCCCGGGCGAGGGCCTCGTCGAGGGCGCGGGCGGTGCCCTCGACGTCGAGGTGGGAGTTGTCGATGATCGGCAGGCCGGACCCGTACCAGCCGGCCATCCGGCCGTGGATGCGGGCGACTTCCTCGTCGGAGAGCCTGCGGTTGCCCGAGCGGGCGGCGTTGCGGTCGAGGACGATCTCCAGGCCCGGCAGCAGCACCACGGGCAGCAGGCCCGGGCCCACGTGCCGTTTCCAGCCGCCCAGGCCGACCACGGGCCGGTCGGGGAAGACGGCGTCGTCGAGGATGCAGGAGATGCCGTTGGCCAGGAAGTTGCGGGCCGCGAACCCGCAGGTGCGGCGGGCGAGGCGGTACTGGGCCTCGGAGTGCTCGTTCCAGCCGGCCTGCGGGTCCGCGAAGCCCGAGCAGACCCATTCCCGGACGTCGTCGAGGCTGATGTGCGCGGTCGGCACCGGGCGGGTCCCCGCCCAGTGCCGGGCCACGGTGGTCTTCCCGGCGCCCGCGGGGCCGATGAGCAGCACCGCGAGGGTGGCCCCGCCCGTGCCGGGCGGGGGCGGCCCGGCCGGCGCGGGCACGGCCGGGGGCAGCGGGACGTGTCCCGTGGCGTCGGGCACCGGGGTCACCGGCCAGCCCTGCGCAGGGGGTATAGGCGGCTGCGGGGGCGCCGCCGGGTGCTGTCCCGGCGGACCCCAGCCCCCCACTCCGTGCTGCATCCGCGCCACTCCGTCTCGTTCAGGCGATGATGCGAGAACGTTATCTCAGGCCGTGACCTCTTCGGCCAGCGCACGCAGCGCCAGCCGGTAGGAGCCCAGCCCGAAGCCCGCCACGGTACCGGTCGCCACGGCCGCGATGACCGAGGTGTGACGGAACTCCTCCCGGGCGTACGGGTTGGAGATGTGCACCTCGATCAGCGGAGCGGTCCGCTGCGCCGCCGCGTCCCGCATGGCGTACGAGTAGTGCGTGAAGGCACCCGGGTTGATCACGACGGGGATCTTGCCGTCCGCCGCCTCGTGCAGCCAGCGCACGAGCTCGCCCTCGTCGTTGGTCTCGCGGACCTCGACGTCGAAGCCGAGCTCCGCGCCCAGGGTGCGGCAGCTCTCCACGAGCCCGGCGTACGAGGTGGCCCCGTACACGTCGGGCTCGCGGGAGCCGAGCCGGCCCAGGTTCGGGCCGTTCAGGACGAGTACCCGCCGGCTCACGCCGCGACCTCGCCGAAGGCGGCGAACAGCACCGCCGGGTCGGGGCCTTCCAGGACGGTGGGCTTGGCGAGCCCGTCGAGGACGATGAAGCGCAGCAGGTCGCCGCGGGACTTCTTGTCGAGCTTCATCGTCTCCAGCAGCTTGGGCCACTGGTCGCCGCGGTAGGTCAGCGGCAGGCCGACGGAGGCGAGGACCGCCTTGTGCCGGTCGGCGGTCGCGTCGTCGAGGCGTCCGGCGAGCCGGCCCAGCTCGGCGGCGAAGACCATGCCGACGGAGACGGCCGCGCCGTGCCGCCACTTGTAGCGCTCGTTCTTCTCGATGGCGTGCGCGAGGGTGTGGCCGTAGTTGAGGATCTCCCGCAGCCCGGCTTCCTTGAGGTCGCTGGAGACCACGTCGGCCTTGACCTGGATGGAGCGGACGATCAGCTCGGCCGTGTGCGGGCCCGCGGGCGTACGGGCCGCCTGCGGGTCCTCCTCGATCAGGTCGAGGATCGCCGGGTCGGAGATGAATCCGGCCTTGATGATCTCGGCGAGGCCGCTGACGTAGTCGTTGACCGGCAGCGAGTCCAGCGCCGCCAGGTCGCAGAGCACTCCGGCCGGCGGGTGGAAGGCGCCGACGAGGTTCTTCCCCTCGGCGGTGTTGATGCCGGTCTTGCCGCCGACGGCCGCGTCCACCATCGCGAGGACGGTGGTCGGGACGGCGATCCAGCGGACCCCGCGCAGCCAGGAGGCCGCGACGAAGCCCGCGAGGTCGGTGGTGGCCCCGCCGCCCACGCCGACGATCACGTCGGTGCGGGTGAAGCCGGACTGGCCGAGGGCCTTCCAGCAGTAGGCGGCGACCTCGACGGTCTTGGCCTCCTCCGCGTTCGGCACCTGGATGGCGACGGCTTCGTAGCCCTGGGCCGCCAGGTCGTCCCGCAGTGCCTCGCCGGTCGAGGCGAGCGCCTCGGGGTGGATCACGGCGACCCGCTGGGCCTTCGTGCCGATCAGGCTGCCCAGCTCGCCGAGCAGCTGCCGGCCGACCAGCACGTCGTACGCGTCGTGCCCGGCGCTCGCGCCGACGTTGATCCGCGTCACCTGGTCTGTCATACGTCCTTCAACTCCAGAGCGTCGAGGACCGCCTGGGCGACCTCTTCGGGGGTGCGGTCGTCGGTGGCCACGACGACGCGCGCGACTTCGGTGTACAGGTGGCGGCGGGCTTCCATCAGCTCGCGCCACTGGCGGCGCGGGTTGACGGCGAGCAGCGGGCGCGCGGCGCCGAGGCCCACGCGGCGCACGGCCTCCTCGACGTCCATCGACAGGTAGGCGACGGGCAGCCCGGTGAGCAGGCCGCGCGTGCCCTCGTCGAGGACGGCGCCGCCGCCGAGGGCGAGGACTCCGGTGTGCTCGGCGACGGCGGCCGCGACGGCCCGCCGTTCCAGCTCGCGGAAGTAGGGCTCGCCCTCGTCGACGAACAGGTCCGAGATCGCGCGGCCCTGGGCCGCGACGATGTCGGCGTCCGTGTCGCGGTAGGGGACGCCGAGCCGCTCGGCGAGCAGGCCCCCCACCGTGGACTTGCCGGACCCCATGGGTCCGACGAGGACGACCAGTGGTCCGCCCGTCACCGGATCTGCAGGTTGTCGAGGTACGAGCGCACGTTGCGGCGGGTCTCGGGGACGGAGTCGCCGCCGAACTTCTCGACGACGGCGTCGGCGAGCACGAGGGCGACCATGGCCTCGGCGACGATGCCCGCGGCCGGGACGGCACAGACGTCGGAGCGCTGGTGGTGGGCCACCGTCGCCTCGCCGGTCGCCACGTCGACGGTCGCCAGCGCGCGCGGCACGGTGGCGATGGGCTTCATCGCGGCCCGTACGCGCAGCAGCTCGCCGGTGGTCAGACCGCCTTCGGTGCCGCCGGAGCGGCCGGTGGTCCGCTTGAGGCCCTCGGGGGTGGAGACGATCTCGTCGTGGGCCTTCGAGCCGGGCACGCGGGCCAGTTCGAAGCCGTCGCCGACCTCGACGCCCTTGATGGCCTGGATGCCCATGAGGGCGGCCGCGAGGCGCGCGTCGAGACGGCGGTCCCAGTGGACGTGCGAGCCGAGGCCGACGGGGACCCCGTAGGCGAGGACCTCGACGACGCCGCCGAGGGTGTCGCCGTCCTTGTGGGCCTGGTCGATCTCGGCGACCATCGCCTTGCTCGCGTCGGCGTCGAGGCAGCGCACCGGGTCGGCGTCGAGCCTGTCGACGTCGGCGGGGGTCGGGAGGACTCCGTACGGGGCCTTGGCCGCGGCCAGTTCCACCACGTGGGAGACGATCTCGATGCCCGCGACCTCCTTGATGAAGGACCGGGCGACGGCGCCGAGGGCGACGCGGGCGGCGGTCTCGCGGGCGCTGGCGCGCTCCAGGATCGGCCGGGCCTCGTCGAAGCCGTACTTCTGCATGCCCGCGAGGTCGGCGTGGCCGGGGCGCGGGCGGGTCAGCGGCGCGTTGCGGCCGGTGTCCTTGAGCAGCGAGGGGTCGACCGGGTCGGCCGACATGACGGTCTCCCACTTCGGCCACTCGGTGTTACCGATCATGACGGCGATCGGCGAACCCTGCGAGAGCCCGTGGCGGACGCCGCCGAGGAAGGTGATCTCGTCCTGCTCGAACTTCATCCGCGCACCGCGGCCATAGCCGAGTCGGCGCCGGGCCAGGTGATCGGCCACCAGCTCGGTGGTGACCGGGACGCCGGCGGGAAGACCCTCCAGCGTCGCGACCAGTGCCGGTCCGTGCGACTCTCCTGCGGTCAGCCAACGCAACCTGCTCAACGATGCTCCTCATGCTCGCGCCTGGCACTGCGACGGCGCGATCGGGTGCGCGGCCCTGACCCGCCGTACCCGATCCTCCCACGTCCGGAGGGATGTCCAGGGCCCCGGTCCAACTATCGGACGGCTCGTCCACCAGCTGAACCGGCAGCGGCGCCTCCGCTCCTGGTGCCGTGACCGGGAAGGTCCACCGGGTCGCGACGCCCGGCACGGCACTAGCGTTCGGCGAGGGCCCGTTCCCCCGCGGCCCTCATGGCCGCGAGCGGTCCGGGACGGCCGGTCATCTGCCCGACCTGGAGCACCGCCTGGTGGACCAGGAGGTCCAGGCCGCCGACGACCTGCCCGCCGCGTGCGGACCAGGCCGCCGCCAGGGCGGTCGGCCAGGGGTCGTAGAGCACGTCGAAGAGCGTCCCGGCGGCTTCGGGGACGGCCCCCGCGAGGGAGTCCGTCGTGCCGGCCGGGGTGGTCGCGATGACCAGCGGGGCGCCGAGCGCCTCGGCCGCCTGCGACCAGTCCGCCGTCCGGACGGCCACGCCGAGCCGTTCGCCCCACCGGTGCATCTCGTCGGCGCGGGCGCGGGAGCGGACGTACGCGGTGACCTCGCCGGTGCAGATCCGCGCGAGGGCGGCCAGCGCCGAGGAGGCGGTGGCCCCCGCCCCGAGGACGGCCGCGGAGGGCACCTTCTCGACGCCCCGCTCGCGCAGGGCCGCGACGATGCCGGGGATGTCCGTGTTGTCACCGAGGCGACGGCCGTCCTCGGTGAGGACGACCGTGTTGACCGCCTCGACCGAGGCGGCGGTGTCGCTGACGCCGTCGAGGAGCGGGATGACCGCCCGCTTGAGCGGCATGGTCAGCGACAGCCCCCGCCACTGCGGGCCGAGGCCGCCCACGAACGCCGGGAGGGCGGCCTCGTCGATCTCGAACCGGTCGTAGGACCAGTCGTCGAGGCCGAGCTCCCGGTAGGCGGCGCGGTGCAGCACCGGTGAGAGGGAGTGCTCGATGGGCGAACCCAGCACCGCGGCCCGTATCCGTGACATGCCTTGCTAACCGCCGTTCTTCTGCTGCTTCTGCCGCTCCAGGAACTCGTCCACGAGCTTCTGGTGCTCCTCGTACGTCTTGGTGAAGGTCGTGGTCTTGCTGTCGACCGACACGAAGAACATCCAGCCGCCGTGGTCAGGGTCGAGCGTAGCGGTCAGGGCCTCCACGCCGGGGTTCCCGATCGGACCGGGCGGCAGCCCCTTGACGAAGTGCGTGTTGTAGGGGTTGTCGAGCGACCGGGCTTCCTTGATGTTGAAGTTCAGCTCGCTCGTGCCCTTGATGTAGTTGTAGGTCGAGTCGAACTCGAGCTTCTGGTTCGTGACGTCGTTGGTCTTCTTCAGGCGGTTGTAGACGACCTCGGACATCTTGCGGAAGTCCTCGTGGTGCTTGCCCTCGGCGTTGACGAGGCTGGCGACCGTGATCACCTGGAGCGGGTTCTCCAGGCCGAGGTCCTTGGCCTTGCCCTCGACTCCCAGCTCGCTGTACTTGTCCGTCGCGTTCTTGACCATCTGCTTGAGCAGGGACTCGGGCGTGCTGTCCTGGCTCACGTCGTAGCGCGCGGGGAGCAGGAAGCCTTCGAGCGGGTCGATGAGCTTCGGGTTGTTGCCCGCCCAGGCCGGCAGGCCGAGGTTCTTGGCCTCGCGCTTGGCGATCTCCGCGGTCGTGCCCTCCGACTTGCCGAGCCGGGTGTCGATCAGCTTGTAGACGTCGACGTTCTTCTTGCCCTCGGGGATCGTGATCACGTTGAGCTTCGTGGGGTCGGTCATGAAGGTGACGGCGGCCGCGGCCGACATCTTCTTCTTGAGCGGGTAGACGCCCGGCTGGATCGATTTGCCCTTGGGGTTGGCGTTCGCCGCGGCGGTGAACGCGTCCACGCTCGCGACGATCCCCTTCTCCTTGAGGATGTTGCCCATCCTCGCCAGGGAGGAGTTCGGCGGGATCTCGACGTCGACCGTCTCTCCGCTGCCCTCGCCCGCGTAGTCCTCGGCCGTGGCGAACCTGGCCTTGATGTAGCTGTAGCCGTAGTAGCCGCCACCGCCGACCACGCCCACGATGACGAGGGCCGCGATCAGGCAGGCCGCGCCGCTGCGCTCCTTCTTGCCCTTGCCGCCCTTGCCGCCCTTCGAGCGCCCGCCCCTGCGGCCGCGCTCTTCGCCGTCGTCGCCCCCGCCGCCCGTGGCGAGCAGCGACTCCCCGAGCTCTTCCTCGGGTTCCTCCACGGGTTCCGGTTCCAGGTGGCGCCGGCCCGGGGGCGCCGGCGGCGGGTAGGCGTCGTCGGTCGTGTACAGGTCGGGGGCCTCGCCGGGATAGCCCGCGACGGCCTGCTGGGCGTACGGGTCGGCGCCCAGGTAGGGGTCGGCCTGCACCGCGGCCGCGTACTGGCCCTGGCCGGTGTCCCAGCCCTGCGCGTCGTACTGCGTCTGCGGCTGAGGCTGGGGGTGCTGCGGCTGCTGGGGCTGCTGCTGCTCATGGAGCTGCTGCGCCTGCTGCGGGGCGTACCCCTGCTGCTGGTCGGCGTACTGCGGGTACGGGGCGGCGTACTGCTGCTGGTACTGCGCGTCCGGGTACTGCGGGTCCGCGTACTGCTGCGGACCCCCCTGGTACTGCGGTACCTGCTGCTCCTGGTACTGCGCCTGCTGGGACCCCGGGTACTGGAGTTCCTGGTGCTGGGGGTCCTGGTACTGCGACTGCTGGGGCCCCGGGTACTGCGGCTCCTGCGGATACTGCTGCTGGGCACCGCCGTACGGCACCTGTCCCTGCTGGGTCTGGTGCGCGGTCCACCCCTGGTCCCCGTAGAGGGGATCCTCGGGGTGCCACGGTTCGGAGCCGCCGCCCCGGCCATACTCAGTCATCGGTCCCCTAGAGCCGCGAGACGAAGGCCACGGCTTCTCCTCGCCGCGACACCCGGTTCCGCCTCTTTAGTGGTGGCGACGGCTGTTCGAATGCCGTCTCATTTCGCGGAACGTTACCGTATCGCGATCAGACAACCACTTCGACGCACTCACCGGGCGGATTACCTGATACCCGTTCGGTCTCCAGGGCGTTCTGGAGGATCACCACGGCGGCCGCCTGGTCGATGACGGACCGGCCCTTCTTCGCGTTCCTGCCGGAGGCCCGGAGCCCCTGGGCGGCGGTGACCGTGGTCATCCGCTCGTCCACCAGCCGGACCGTCACCGGTTTGATGCCCTTGGCCAGCTCGTTCGCGAAGGCACGCACCTTGGCCGCGGCCGGCCCCTCCCGCCCGCTGAGCGAGCGGGGGAGGCCGACCACGACTTCGAGGGGCTCGTACTCCGCCACGAGCTGCCGCAGCCGCCGGTGGGCGGAGGGAACGTCCCGGCCCGGGACGGTTTCCACCGGTGTGGCCAGCACCCCGTCGGGGTCGCAGGAGGCGACCCCGATCCGGGCGTCGCCCACGTCGATGGCCAGTCGGCGGCCGCGGCGCAGCGTCATCGTCAGGCCGTCTCGACGACGAGGCGCTCGACGGCGCTGATGGCCTCCGGGATGGCGGCCGGGTTCTGGCCGCCGCCCTGGGCCACGTCCGGCTTGCCGCCACCGCCGCCACCGAGGGTCTTGGCGGCCGTGCGGACCAGGTCACCGGCCTTGAGACCGCGTTCGCGGGCGGCCTCGTTGGTGGCGATGACGGTCAGCGGGCGGTCGTTCGCCACGGTGAACAGGGCCACGACGGCCGGGCGGTCGCCCTGGATGCGGCCGCGGACGTCGAGGACCAGCTTGCGCAGGTCGTCGGCGCCGGTGCCGTCCGGCACCTGGCCGACGACGAGGGCGACGCCGTGGATGTCCTGGGCGTTCTGGGCGAGACCGGCGGCGGCCTGGAGGACCTTCTCCGCGCGGAACTTCTCGATCTCCTTCTCGGCGTCCTTCAGCTTGCCGAGCATGGTGGCGATCTTCTCCGGAAGCTCCTCCGGACGGCCCTTGACCAGCTCCTGGAGCTGGGCGACGACCGTGTGCTCCTTGGCGAGGAAGTTGTACGCGTCCACGCCCACCAGGGCCTCGACGCGGCGCACGCCCGAGCCGATGGAGGACTCGCCGAGCAGCTTCACCAGGCCCAGCTGGGCGGTGTTGCCGACGTGCGTGCCGCCGCACAGCTCCTTGGAGAAGTCGCCGATGGTGACGACGCGCACGCGCTCGCCGTACTTCTCGCCGAACTCGGCGATGGCGCCCTGCTTCTTCGCCTCGTCGATGCTCATGATCTCGGCGGTGACGTCGAGCTCGCGCGAGAGCACGTCGTTGATCTTCTGCTCGACGTCGGTGAGGACGGTCCCGGGGACGGCGTTCGGCGAACCGAAGTCGAAGCGGAAGCGGCCGGGCGAGTTCTCGGAGCCGGCCTGGGCGGCCGTGGGGCCGAGGGCGTCGCGCAGCGCCTGGTGCGTCAGGTGGGTGGCCGAGTGCGCGCGGGCGATGGCCCGGCGGCGGGTCACGTCGATGGCGGCGTACGCGGAGGCGCCCACCGTCACCTCGCCGACCTGGACGGAGCCCTTGTGCACGGAGACGCCGGGGACCGGCTGCTGGACGTCGCGGACCTGGATCACGGCGCCGGTGTCGAGCTTGATGCGGCCCTGGTCGGCGAGCTGGCCGCCGCCCTCGGCGTAGAAGGGGGTGCGGTCGAGGACGACCTCGACCTCGTCGCCCTCGGAGGCCGCGGGCGCGGAGACGCCGTTGACGAGCAGGCCGACGATGGTGGACTCGCCCTGGGTGGTGGCGTAGCCGGTGAACTCGGTGGCGCCGGCGCCGTCGGCGATCTCCCGGTAGGCGGACATGTCCGCGTGGCCGGTCTTCTTGGCCTTGGCGTCGGCCTTGGCGCGGTCGCGCTGCTCCTGCATGAGGCGGCGGAAGCCGGGCTCGTCCACGGAGAGGCCCTGCTCGGCGGCCATCTCCAGGGTGAGGTCGATCGGGAAGCCCCAGGTGTCGTGGAGCAGGAACGCCTTGTCGCCGGAGAGGACCGTGCCGCCGGCGGCCTTGGTCTCGGTGACGGCGGTGTCGAGGATGTTCGTGCCGCCCTTGACGGCCTTGAGGAAGGCCGCCTCTTCGGCGAGCGCGACGGTCTCGATGCGCTTGCGGTCGGTGATCAGCTCCGGGTACTGGAGGCCCATCGTGTCGATCACGACACCGATGAGGTCCTGGACGACGGGGCCGGTGGCGCCCATGAGGCGCATGTTGCGGATGGCGCGGCGCATGATGCGGCGCAGCACGTAGCCGCGGCCCTCGTTGCCGGGGGTGACGCCGTCGCCGATGAGCATGACGGAGGTGCGGATGTGGTCGGCGACCACGCGCAGCGACACGTCGGTGCCCTGTGCGGCGCCGTACCGGACGCCGGTCAGGCCGGTGGCCTTGTCCATGACCACGCGCAGGGTGTCGGTCTCGTACATGTTCTGTACGCCCTGGAGGATCATGGCGAGGCGTTCGAGACCGAGGCCCGTGTCGATGTTCTTCGACGGCAGGTCGCCGAGGATCGGGAAGTCTTCCTTCCCGTCGCCGGCGCCGCGCTCGTACTGCATGAAGACCAGGTTCCAGATCTCCACGTAGCGCTCGTCGTTGACGGCCGGGCCGCCCTCGACGCCGAACTCGGGACCGCGGTCGTAGTTGATCTCCGAGCAGGGGCCGCAGGGGCCGGGGACGCCCATGGACCAGAAGTTGTCCTTCTTGCCCAGGCGCTGGATGCGCTCGGCGGGAACGCCGATCTTCTCGCGCCAGATCTGCTCGGCCTCGTCGTCGTCGAGGTAGACGGTGATCCAGAGCTTCTCGGGCTCCAGGCCGAAGCCGCCGTCCGCCACGGAGCTGGTGAGCAGCTCCCAGGCGTACTTGATGGCGCCTTCCTTGAAGTAGTCACCGAAGGAGAAGTTGCCGCACATCTGGAAGAACGTGCCGTGGCGGGTGGTCTTGCCGACCTCTTCGATGTCCGGGGTGCGGACGCACTTCTGCACGCTGGTGAGCGTGGGCGCGGGCGGCTTGACCTCGCCCAGGAAGTACGGCTTGAACGGCACCATGCCCGCGGGCACCAGCAGCAGAGTCGGGTCGTCCGCGATGAGCGACGCCGAAGGGACAACGGCGTGACCGCGCTCCTCGAAGAAGCTCAGCCAGCGGCGGCGGATTTCAGCCGACTCCATCAGTGGTCCTCATTCCGGTTGTACGAAAACTTCGGTCGGTGGGTGTTCTTGTCGTGCGCGATCGCCCGCAGCCGCCGCGGCCCGGGGAGGGCGGTGACGTTGTCGGGCCGGTCGGGATCCTGGGTCAGCCCCAGTGCGTCGTTCAGCTCGTCCTCGCGCTGCGTCATTCCCGCCTTGACGTCGAGGGCGAAGTCCTTGAGGCGGTGACCGGCCTCCACCGCCTTGTCGGCGGCCTGGGCGGCGAGGCTCTCCGGCGTCAGCTTCTTGAGCTGGCGGTTGACCTTGGTGGTGGCCCACACACCGGCGGCGGCGCCGGCGGTGAACCAGAAGGCTCGGCGGAACATCGGCGGTCTCAGCCCTTCTGCTTCCGGCGGCGGGGCGCCGGCACCGTACGGCCGACGATCACGGTACGCCGGGACGTCTTCTTCGGGTCGCGGCCGGTCTCCGCGGTGTCCGTCCGGCCCAGGGCCCGGCGGACGCCGTAGCCGAAGGCGGCGACCTTCACCAGCGGTCCCCCGAAGGTGGAGGCCACGGTGGAGGACAGGGCGGAGGCGTTGGAGGTGACCTCCTGGACGTCGCTGGCGATGGCGTCGACCCGGTCGAGCTGCGTGCGCGCGGAGCGGACGGTGGTGGAGGCGTCCGCGAGCAGCGGGACCGCCTGCTCGGTCACGTCGGCCACCAGCTTCGTCGTCGCCTTCAGCACCTGGGCGAGCCTCACCAGCACCACGGCGAGGAAGGAGACCAGGATGGCCCAGAAGACGGCCACGAGGATCCCGGCCACCTCTCCACCGGACACGTTGCACCGCTCCCTGAATCTGGAAACCTACGGAGAAAAGTCTCCTCCGACCCTATCGCGCCGGAGATCCGGCGCAGTACCGGAATTCCGGGGCCCGCGTGATCGCCTTGTACGCAGCGCTTCCGGACCAGTACCCTCCGTGTCCCATGCGACACAGACCCCTGCGGAACAGGACCCCGGGCAATCTTCCCTCGGAGCTCAGCGGGTTCGTCGGGCGGGGTGGCGAACTGGCCCGGCTGGGGCGGCTCCTGGAGTCCTCGCGGCTGGTGACGGTCACCGGGGTCGGCGGGGTGGGCAAGTCCCGGCTGGCCCTGGCCGCGGCGCGGGCGGCGGACACCGGATCGGCCGGGGCCTTCGCCGGCACCGGGCACGGCACCGGGCACGGCGCCGCGGACGGGACCGGCGGGCCCGCGACCGGGCCGGTGCCCGGTCAGGGGGTCGGGGCGCAGGAACGCTACTGCGACGGCGTGTGGCTGGCCGAACTGTCCTCCGTACGCGATCCGGCGCTGCTGGAGTTCACGCTGGCGGAGGCGCTCGGGCTCACCGACCACACCACCCGGCCGCCCCGGACGGTCCTGGCGGAGCACCTGGCGGGGCGGCGGCTGCTGCTGGTCTTGGACGGCTTCGAGCAGCTGGTCGAGGAGACGGCCGAGCTGCTGGCGGAACTGCTGCGCCGCTCCCCCGGCCTGCGCGTGCTCGCGGCGGGCCGCCGCACGCTCGGCCTGGACGGGGAGCAGGCCTTCCCCCTCGCCCCCCTGGCGCCCGCCGAGGCCCTGGAGCTGCTGGCCGGGCGGGCGGCCGCCGCCGACCCGGCCTTCGCGGTGACGGAGGCGAACCGGCCGGTGCTGGCCGAGCTGTGCGCGCGGCTCGACGGGATCCCGCTGGCCCTGGAACTGGCGGCGGGCCGGCTGCGGGCGCTGTCGCCCGCCCAGGTGCTGGCCCGGCTGGAGGACCGCTTCGCCCTGCTCACCGGCGGCCCGCGCGGGGTGCTGCCCCGGCACCGGGCCCTGCGGACGGCGATCGGGTGGAGCCACGAGCTGTGCACCCCCGGGGAGCGGCTGCTGTGGGCCCGGCTGTCGGTCTTCGCCGGGCAGTTCGACCTCGACGCCGCCGAGTACGTGTGCGCGGGCCCGGACCTGCCGGTGGACGGGGTGCTCGACCTGGTGGGCGAGCTCCTCGCGCAGTCCCTGCTGGTCCGGGAGGAGACCCCGGCCGGGGTGCGCTACCGGATGCTGGAGACCGTACGGCTGTACGGGGCGGGCTGGCTGGAGTCCCAGGGTGACGCCGCGCGGCTGCGGCGCCGCCACCGGGACTGGTACATGGGCCTGGCGACCTGGTGCGAGCTGGACTGGTTCAGCCCGCGCCAGCAGGAGGTGGCCGCCCTGGTGGAGGTGGAGCTGGCGAACCTGCGCCTCGCCCTGGAGACCTGCCTGGACGAGCCGGAGGAGCTGCACCTCGGCCAGTACCTGGCGGGCACCCTCTGGTTCTACTGGGCGGGGTGCGGCCGGCTCACCGAGGGGCGGCACTGGCTCGACCGCACCCTGGAGACGGTCCCGGGCGAGGGGCAGGCGGAGTACGAGAGCTCCCGGCTGAAGGCGTTGTGGGTGCTCGGCTACGTGGCCGCGCTCCAGGGCGACGCGGTGGCGTCGATGAGCGCCCTCCACGAGTGCCGGGACGGTGCGGAGCGGACCGGGAACCGGGTGGCGGCGGCGTACGCGGTGCACCGGATGGGCTGCCTCGCCCTGGTCTCGGACGACATGGCGCGGGCCGGGGAGTTGCTGGGCTCGGCGCTGGAGCTGTACCGGGAGACCGGGGAGCTGAACAGCAACGTGCTGATGTGCCAGGTGGAGCTGGCGATGGCGATGGCCTTCCGGGGCGAGCTCGCGGGCGCCGCGTCGCTGTGCGAGGAGGTCCGGGAGATCTGCGAGGAGCGCGGGGAGCTCTGGACGAAGGCGTACGCCCTCTACGTGCTGGCGTACGCGGCGCTGGACGCGGGGGACATGGCCGGGGCCCGGCTGCTGCTGACCGAGTGCGTGACGGTGAACCACGCGTTCCGGGACCTGGTGGGGCTGGTCCTGGCGGTGGAGCTGCTGGCGCTGGTCACGGTCGCGGAAGGCCGGCCGGCGGAGGCGGCGGTGCTCCAGGGCGCGGCGGAGCCGATGTGGGACGGGGTGGGCCTGCGGCTGTTCGGCTCGGGGTACTTCAACGCGCCCCGGCTGATGTGCCAGGAGCGGGCGGGCGAGGTGCTGGGCCCCGAGCGGTACGCGGCGCACGCCGCCGAGGGGCGGCAGCTGAGCGTGGACGCGCTGGTGCTGCGGGCGCGGTGGGTGCCCGGCCGGGAGGGCGGTCCGGGGCCGAGAACGGGAAAACCCGCCGCCCCCCGGAGGGGGCGACGGGTTGACACCAGCCTGTGAGGGCTACGCCTGCCGACGGATCAGCGGGCGTAGTACTCGACGACGAGCTGCTCGTCGCAGATGACCGGGATTTCCTTGCGGTTCGGGTCGCGGTCCAGGCGGAAGGCCAGGGCCTTCAGGTTGACCTGCAGGTAGCGCGGGGTCTCGCCCTCGCCTGCGTAGCCACCCTCGCGGGCAACCTGGAACGGAACCTTCTCGCGGCTGCGCTCGCGCACGGTGATGACGTCGTCCGGGCGGACACGGAACGACGGCTTGTCGACCTTGCCACCGTTGACCTCGATGTGGCCGTGAACGACCATCTGGCGGGCCTGGTAGATGGTGCGGGCGATGCCCGAACGCAGGACCAGGGCGTCGAGGCGACGCTCGAGCTCGACGACCAGCGCCTCGCCCGTCTTGCCTTCGGCCTTCTTGGCGCGGTCGTACGCGCGGGCCATCTGACGCTCAGAGATGTCGTACTGAGCGCGCAGACGCTGCTTCTCCAGCAGACGAACCTTGTAGTCCGAGTTCTGCTTGCGGCCACGGCCGTGCTCGCCCGGCGGGTAGGGGCGGGCCTCGAAGTACTTGACGGCCTTCGGGGTCAGCGCAATGCCGAGGGCACGCGACTTCTTGACCTTGGGTCGCTTCTGGTTCACGTGGAACCTACCTCCATGTAAGTTAGGTGAGGCTTACCTTAGCGAGGAGGACGTAATGTCTCGACCACATGGGATCCCCCTGCCCAGTGCGCACCGAAGTTCGGGTTCCAACGAAACGGAATCCGCTTTCGACGACGATAGGCAAGGTCAGCCGCGTCCCAGGGAAGGCGTTCGGCAGCTCACCGGAGCCGAACGCGTACGAACCCTCGTAGAGTCCAACGCCTCAGTATCCCTCACCCTGCCGGGTGCTCGTGACACGCACGAGCCCGACGAGTTCGGGACGGGGATGCCGGTCGCGCGGACCGTCACCCCGGACGGGGACGTGATTCTCCTTGTTTCCGGGGAATCCGCGGCTGCCAGGGCAGCCGCTCACGCCCAGGACGACGACCTCACCGCCGTGATCGAGATCACGGACGTGGCGCCGGTGTCCGTGCCCCATCGTATCCGAGGCCGCGCGTGGCTGGCCGGGTGGCTGACGCCGGTGCGCGGGGACGACCGCGCGGTCTGCGCCGCGCTGCTCGCCGAGCGCCGTCCGGTGGGCGAGCTGCTGGGCATGTCCGAGTCCCTCGACCCCCCGTACTCCGGCCGCCCTGCCTGGATGATGCTCCGCCTGGAGGTCGGCGAGATCTCGGTGGACGACCTCTGGGGCGCCGAGCACGTGGACCCCGACGAGCTCTCCGGCGCCGAGCCGGACCCGATGACGGCGCACGAGACGGAACTGCTCCAGCACCTGCACACCGCCCACGCGGACCGCATCGCGGACCTGTGCGGACTGCTGGGCCCGCGGCGGGCGGAGGGCATGACGGCCGTCCCGCTGGCCCTGGACCGGCTCGGCCTGCGCGTGCGCTTCGCCGGCGCCGCCGCGGAGTCCTCCTTCGACGCCCGCTTCGACTTCCCGGAGCCGGTCACGGACATCTGCGGACTGCGCCGCGCCATGCACACCCTCTTCTCGGCCGCCTCGCACTAGGGAGGGGGGCAGGTGGCGAGCAGTTCCGCCAGCGCCGTCTTCTCCGGCGGGGTGACGGAGAGCCCGTACTTGGCCTTGATGCCGGTGTACCGGCGCCCGTACTCGCACCAGAAGGCCCGCCGCGGCGGCTTCCACTTGTCCGCGGTCCTGCTGCCCTTGTCGTAGTTGGTCTGCTTGTCCACGGCGAGCAGTACGTCGAGGTCGTTGGCGTACTCCAGCCTGCGCTGGGGCGTCCAGGCGTACGCGCCGCCCCGCCAGGCGGCGCCGAGCGCCACGACGTGGTCGGTCTGGATCTGCGAGGCCCGGCGGTAGGAATAGGGGAGCCGCTGCCCGGTGTACGGATCGTCGAGCACCCCGGACACCACCACGCACGGATTGCGGTCGCCCTCGCGCAGCTCCTTCAGATCGCGCCGCAGGACGTCGTCCCGGGTGTCGCAGCCGTTGCGGCCGCCGACGGCGTCGGTCGCGTCGGACCAGTACCTGCCGAAGTTCTCCCGCTTGTACGTCTGCCAGTTCTTGCCCCACTCGACCTTCAGCCCGGCCAGCCGCTCCCTCGCCCCGGCCGCGGTGGGCGGGAACCCGGGGCTCGCCGACGGCACCCGGGCGGCCAGGGCGGCGGCGCTCGCCCGCCCCTGCTCCGGCTGGCCGTGGTGGCAGCCGCCGAGGAGCAGCGTCACCGTCACGACGAGGAGCGGAGCACGGCGTCCCATGACCGGGAGGGTATGCCCGGCCCCGGTACGGAGCCGGACGGCTCGCGGTGGCCGGGGGTCAGGACCCGCCTCGCAGCCGCTCGCGCACCTTGTCCACCACGTCCGCGTACCTGGCCTCCGCGCCGTAGCGGGTCGGCTCGTAGTACCGCTTGCCGTGGATCTCGTCCGGGGCGTACTGCTGCGCCGCGATGGCGCCCGGCACGTCGTGCGGGTACACGTACCCCTGGGCGTGGCCCAGTTTCGCCGCCCCCTTGTAGTGCCCGTCGCGCAGGTGCGGCGGCACCGTGCCCGCCAGGCCGGCCCGTACGTCGGCCAGCGCGGCGCCGATCGCGGTGGTGGCGGTGTTCGACTTGGGGGCGAGCGCCAGCGCGATCGTCGCGTGCGACAGGGTCAGCGCCGCCTCCGGGAAGCCGATCATCGCCACGGCCTGCGCCGCCGCCACCGCGAGCGGCAGGGCGGCCGGGTCCGCCAGGCCGATGTCCTCGCTCGCGGAGATCATCAGGCGTCGGGCGATGAACCGCGGGTCCTCCCCCGCCTCGATCATCCGGGCCAGGTAGTGCAGCGCCGCGTCCACGTCCGAGCCGCGGATCGACTTGATGAGCGCGCTCGCCACGTCGTAGTGCTGGTCGCCGTCCTTGTCGTACCGGACGGCAGCGCGGTCGACCGCCTCCTCGACCGTCTGGAGGGTGATCTCGCCCTCGCCCTTGGCGATGGCCGAGCCGGCCGCCGCCTCCAGGGCGGTGAGCGCCCGGCGGGCGTCTCCGCCGGCGATGCGCAGCAGGTGCGCTTCCGCGTCCGCGGGCAGGGTCACGGCCCCGCCCAGGCCCCGCTCCTCCGTCAGCGCGCGGCGCATGAGCGCGGTCAGGTCGCCGTCCGTCAGGGGTTCGAGGGTGAGCAGCAGGGAGCGCGAGAGCAGCGGCGAGATGATCGAGAAGTAGGGGTTCTCCGTGGTCGCCGCGATCAGCGTGACCCAGCGGTTCTCCACGGCGGGCAGCAGCGAGTCCTGCTGCGCCTTGCTGAAGCGGTGGATCTCGTCGAGGAAGAGGACGGTGTCCTTGCCGTAGCCGCCGGCCGCGCGCTTGGCGCCCTCGATGACGGCCCGGACCTCCTTGACGCCCGCCGTGATCGCGGAGAGTTCCACGAAGCGCTTCTGCGTGGCCTGGCTGACCACGTAGGCGAGGGTGGTCTTCCCGATGCCGGGCGGGCCCCAGAGGATCACCGACGAGGCCCCGGCCGGTCCGCCGGCGCCCTCCCCCACCAGCCGGCGCAGCGGTGAGCCGGGCTTCAGCAGGTGCTGCTGGCCGACCACCTCGTCCAGGGTGCGCGGGCGCATCCGGACGGCGAGCGGCGAGGCCGAGGGGTCCTTCTCCTGGCGGTCCTCGGCGGCGGCGGTGAAGAGGTCTGGTTCCACACTCGAAGCCTATGCGAGGCCACCGACACTCCCGGCCGGGCGGCTCAGGAGGTCCAGAAGTCCCACCAGCGGGTCAGGACGAGCATGCCGATGATCCCGACGTGGAGCACGGGCGGGACCCAGGTGAACTCGTCGAGGAAGCCGCGCAGCCAGCCGGGGGCGGGCAGCAGGCCCTCGCGCACGTTGTGCGCGGTCACGTACCAGAACATGAAGATCGTCGCGACCCAGGCCAGGCAGCACCACAGGCACAGGGAGTTGATGTTGTACAGCGACTGGTAGGTCAGCCAGGCGCAGAAGACGACGCCGAACAGGGTGCCCGCGTTCAGCGTCAGCCAGTACCAGGGGCGGAACCGGGCGCCGGCGATCAGGCTCATGCCGACGCAGATCACGATGCCGTAGGCGACCAGTCCCAGCATGGGGTTCGGGAAGCCGAAGACGGCCGCCTGGTCGCTCTTCATGATGTTGCCGCAGGAGACGATCGGGTTCAGGCTGCAGCCCGGGGTGAAGTTCGGGTCCTCCAGCAGCTTGAACTTGTCGATCGTGATCACCCAGGCCGCCAGCAGTCCCGCGGCCCCCGTGATCACCAGCAGCAGCGCCAGGGCGCGGCTGCCGCCGATGGTCCGCGGGGCGGTTCCCGCGTCTGCACCTGTTGTCGTCATACCCGCCCGCTCCACGTCTGCAAGGTCATCAAGCACCGGCCATTGTGCCGTACGGGGGTACCGGTCCACCGTTCGATGGAGATAAGGACGTGGGGCGGTACGGGGACCGGGTCCCCGTACCGCCCCACGGACGGACGCCCTCGGTCAGGCCAGCCGGGCCTTGACCTCGGCCACCAGGTCGGCGAGGGCCACGGGGGCCTGCTCGCCCGATTCCATGTCCTTGAGCTGGACGACGCCCTCGGCGAGGTCGCGGTCGCCCGCGACGACCGTCAGCCGGGCACCGCTGCGGTTCGCGTCCTTCATGGCGCCCTTGAGTCCCTTGCCGCCGTAGGACATGTCCGCCGCGACGCCCGCCTTGCGCAGCTGCGTGACCAGCCCGAACACGGTCGGCTTGGCCTCGCCCAGGGCCACCGCGAACACCGACGTCGACGCCGGGACGTCCAGCTCCACGCCCTCGGCCTCCAGGGCCAGCACCGTTCGGTCCACGCCGAGCGCCCAGCCGACCGACGGCAGCGCCGGTCCGCCGATCATCTCGGACAGGCCGTCGTAGCGGCCGCCGCCGCCGACCGCGGACTGCGAGCCCAGGCCGTCGTGGACGAACTCGAAGGTGGTGCGGGTGTAGTAGTCGAGCCCGCGCACCAGCTTCTCGTCGTCCTCGAAGACGACCCCGGCGGCCGTGATCAGCGCCCGGACCTCCTCGTGGTACGCCTTGCAGGCGTCGCAGAGGTAGTCGCGGAGCACGGGGGCGCCGACGAGCTGCTTCTGGACGTCGGGCCGCTTGTCGTCGAGGACGCGCAGCGGGTTGATCTCGGACCGGCGGACGGTCTCCTCGTCGAGGTCCAGTCCGCCGAGGAAGGTCTGGAGCGCCTCCCGGTACACCGGCCGGCACTCCTTGTCGCCGAGCGAGTTCAGCAGGATCCGGAAGTTCCGCAGGCCCAGCGAGCGGTACGCCTGGTCGGCCAGGATGATCAGCTCGGCGTCCAGGGCCGGGTCCTCGGCGCCGATCGCTTCGGCGCCGACCTGCGAGAAGTGCCGGTAGCGGCCCTTCTGCGGGCGCTCGTAGCGGTAGTAGGAGCCGGAGTACCAGAGCTTGACGGGGAGGTTGCCCTGCTTGTGCAGGCTGGCCTCCAGCGCCGCGCGCAGGACCGAGGCGGTGCCCTCCGGGCGCAGGGCCAGCTGGTCGCCGCCCTTGGTCTCGAAGGCGTACATCTCCTTGGAGACGATGTCGGTGGACTCGCCCACGCCGCGGGCGAAGAGGCCGACGTCCTCGAAGCCGGGCGTCTCGATGTAGCCGTAGCCGGCGTCGCGCAGCGGGGCGGAGATGGCCTCGCGCACCGCCAGGTACTTCACGGAGACGGGCGGGATCAGGTCGTACGTGCCCTTGGGGGCCTTGAAGGTGCTCACGAAACTCGTCACATTCCTCGTCGTGGGGCGGCCGTGCCGTCCCCCAGGCCGGCGGCGACTTCCCGCAGGTACGGGTTGGTCGTCCGCTCGCGGCCGATGGTGGTCTGGGGACCGTGGCCGGACAGCACCACGGTCGAGTCGTCGAGCGGCAGGCACACGCGGGCCAGCGATTCGAGGATCTCGGCGTGGGAGCCGCCGGGCAGGTCGGTACGTCCGATGGAGCCGGCGAATAGCAGGTCGCCCGAGAAGAAGACCGGCGGAACGTCGGCCAGCTCGGGCATCCGGAAGGTCACCGACCCCTTGGTATGCCCGGGCGCGTGCGCGACGGAGAACTCCATGCCGGCCAGCTTCAGGCTGCTGCCGTCGGTCAGCTCGCGGACGTCGTCCGGCTCCCCCACGGTGAGCTCCCCCATGAGCGGCATCCCGATGGAACGGCCGAGGGCCTTCTCCGGGTCGCTCATCATGTAGCGGTCCTCGGGGTGGATCCAGGCCGGTACGTCGTGCGCTCCGCACACCGGGACCACCGACGCCACGTGGTCGATGTGGCCGTGGGTGAGGACGACCGCGACGGGCTTGAGCCGATGCTTCTTCAGCGTCTCCTCGACACCCTGGGCGGCCTGGTGGCCCGGGTCGATGATGACGCACTCCTCACCTGCGGCGGGGGCGACCAGGTAGCAATTGGTCCCCCAGGCCCCGGCGGGGAACCCGGCAATCAGCACGTTCGTCCTCAATCGTCGTCCGGCGGGAGGCAGCGGATCGGAATCTGCTGCTCAGAGCCTACCGGCGCCGCTCATTACACAGCGAACCCATATACGGTACGGCCTAACCCAGCCCGGACAGCGGTACCAGAGACGCACAAGGAGACGACCCGGTGGTCACGAGCGATCAGCGTCGGCGACAGCTCGCCAGGGAGAAGTACGAGCGCCAGCAGAAGCGCCGGGCGGAGGCCCGCCGCAAGTCGAGGCAGCGTCTGGCGGTGATCGGCGCGGCCGCGGCCGTGGTGGTGGCCACTCTGGTGGGCCTCATCGCGGGCGGTGTCTTCGACAGCGAGGAGAAGACGGTCGAGCCGTCGGCGGACTCCTCCCCCTCCGCCGCCCCGACGCCGAAGCAGTCGCCCTCGCCGGCGATGGCGATCGACGACAAGGCGAAGTACACCTTCGGTCTGAAGACCAGCGCGGGCGAGATCAAGTTCGAGATGGACGCGGCGAAGACCCCGCAGACCGTGAACTCGTTCAAGTCGCTGGCCGACAAGAACTTCTTCGACAACACCAAGTGCCACCGCCTGGTGACCGGCTCGATCTTCGTGCTCCAGTGCGGTGACCCCGAGGGCACCGGTTCGGGCGGGCCGGGCTACAACATCCCGGACGAGAACCTGGACGCGCTCGGCAAGCCGAACGAGCAGGGCACGGTGACCTACCCGGCGGGCACGGTGGCGATGGCCAACACGGGCCAGCCCGGCACCGGCGGCAGCCAGTTCTTCCTGGTCTACAAGGACAGCCCGCTGCCCCCGCAGTACACGCCCTTCGGCAAGATCGACCCGGCCGGCGTGAAGGTCCTGGAGGAGGTCGCCAAGGCCGGCACGGCCAACGGAGCGCCGGACGGTGCCCCGAAGACCCCCGTGACCATCGAGAAGGCCACGGTCACCCAGAACTGACCGGGGCGGCGGCCCCGGGCCCGGCCGGTCCGCCTCCCGTACGTCGATATTCCGTCGTGCGGGATGCGGACAGCCGGCCCGGCGGTCGCCTATGTTGGCGTTGTGCAGGGCGGGCGCTGCCCGCCCCAGGAAACTGTGGACGATGCCCGGGGGGCGAACCCCTTCGAGGGCATCAGGTGGAGGAGGCGCTGTGAGCAGCGACCCGTGGGGCCGAGTCGACGAGACCGGCACCGTGTACGTGCGTACTTCCGAGGGCGAGCAGGTCGTCGGCTCGTGGCAGGCGGGCACCCCCGAGGAGGCCCTGGCCTACTTCGAGCGCAAGTACGAGGGCCTGGTGGTCGAGATCGGCCTCCTCGAACGGCGGGTGCGGACCACCGATCTGTCCGCCAAGGACGCCCAGACGGCCATCGAGCACCTGCGGACCCAGGTGGACGAGCACCACGCCGTGGGTGACCTCGCGGCACTGCGCGTGCGGCTCGACAAGCTGGTGGCGACCGTCGACTCGCGGCGCGAGGAGCGCAAGGTCCAGAAGGCCAAGCAGGCGGACGAGGCCCGCGCGGCCAAGGACGCGCTGGTCACCGAGGCCGAGCAGCTGGCGCAGAGCGACCAGTGGCGGTCCGCCGGCGAGCGGCTGCGCGCGCTGGTGGACATCTGGAAGGGCCTGCCCCGGCTGGACCGCAAGTCGGACGACGAGCTGTGGCACCGCTTCTCGCACGCCCGTTCCGCGTTCTCCAAGCGCCGCAAGGCGCACTTCGCCGCGCTGGACGCCCAGCGCGAGGACGCCCGCAAGGCCAAGGAGAAGCTGGTCGCGGAGGCCGAGTCGCTGTCGAAGTCGACGGACTGGGGTCCGACGGCGGCCCGCTACCGCGAGCTGATGGACAGCTGGAAGGCGGCCGGGCGGGCGCAGCGCGAGGCCGAGGACGACCTGTGGAACCGCTTCCGCGGTGCGCAGGACGTCTTCTTCGCGGCGCGCGGCGAGGTCTTCGCCGAGCGGGACGCGGAGCAGACCGAGAACCTCAAGCTGAAGGAGGAGCTGGCCGTCGAGGCGGAGAAGCTCGTCCCGGTGACGGACCTGAAGGCGGCCCGAGCCGCGTTCCGCTCCCTCAACGAGCGCTGGGAGGCCATCGGTCACGTTCCGCGTGACGCCCGTCCCAAGGTCGAGGGCCGGATGCACGCGGTGGAACGCGCGATCCAGGAGGCCGAGGAGGGCGAGTGGCGGCGTACCAACCCGGAGGCGCGGGCGCGTGCCGCCGGTCTGACCGGGCAGCTGCAGGCGGCGGTCGACAAGCTGCGTGAGCAGGTCGACGCCGCGCGCGCGGCGGGCAACAACGCGAAGGCCGACAAGCTCGCCCGGGAACTGGAGGGCCGGCAGGCGCTCCTGGACCAGGCGCTCAAGGGCCTGGAGGAGTTCGGCGGCTGAACCGCCGGACGCCGTTCCCGACGGAAGTGACGGGCATCACCGGACGTGTCCGGTGGTGCCCGTCCGTTGTGCGTTCTTCCGATTCGTTACGTGGTTTCAATACAGGGTGCGCACTGGTAGCACCTGACACCTGTGTACCGTTGTACGGTGCCGCAGGTGGCGGCCTTCTGCCGGGCGACGACCAGGATCGAATGTGACGCATACCCAGATACGCGCTGATGTCCCCGACTCGCTACTCGTTGCCGAGCCGCTCACGAGCACGAAGGACTCCGGACTCCGAGGTGTCGGACGGCGCGTACTCGCCAGCCTTCAGCGTGCCCGCAAGGCGCTGCTGATCCACATCGCGCTCCGTGCCACCGGACTGGCCGTCATGGCCGTCTGGGCCGAGCGCAAGGGTGTGCAGCCGCTGGAGATCCTGGGTGGCCGCTGGGACGCCATCTACTACCTGCACATCGCCGAGAACGGTCTGACGACGCCGCTGGCGACCCCTTCTCCGTGCGCGTTCGCGGGGCCGAGCTGCCAGATGGCGTTCTTCCCCGTCTATCCGATGATGGTCCGGTACACGTCGTACGTCAGCGGACTGCCCATGAACTGGGTGGCGATGGGGCTCGCGCTCCTCGCCTCGGTCGTCGCCGCGTGGGGCATCTTCGCCGTCACCGACAAGATCTACGGCCGCCGCGTCGCGCTCTTCACCTGCGCCCTGTTCGCGATCGTGCCGGCCGCGCTGGTCCAGTCGATGGCGTACACCGAGCCGCTGTTCCTCGCCCTGTCCGTGTGGGCGATGTACGCGGTGATGACGAAGTCCTGGCTGACGGCCGGTGTGCTGGCCTTCACCGCCGGCGCCACCCGTCCCTCCGGTTCGGCCATCGTCGCGGCCGTGGTCCTGGCGGGCGTCTGGGAGTACGTGCAGTGGCTGCGCAAGCGGCGCTCGAAGCGGCCGCCGGTGGGCCGGATCGTGGCGGCCTCGCTGATCGCCCCGCTGGGCTGGTTCGGATACGTGGGTTACGTGGGCTGGCACTTCGGGCGCTGGGACGGCTACTTCGAGCTCCAGCGCCGGTGGGGTTCCGTCTACGACGGCGGCTTCGACACGCTGACGGAGCTGAAGAAGACCTTCACCGAGGTCCACACCACCCTCAACCACGTGGTCGTCTCGCTGACCGTGGTCACGGCCGTGGTCCTGTTCGTGCTGATGACCCGCAAGCGCCGGCCCCCGATGGTCGTGTGGATCTTCGCTGCGATGATCATGCTGATGGCGCTGGGCGGCGCCGGCTTCTACTTCTCGAAGATGCGCTTCATCATGCCCGCCTTCCCGCTGCTGTTCCCCTTCGCGCTGGCGCTCGCGAGGGCCCGCAGGAGCACGGTGGTGTGGATCATCGGATCGGCCACCGTGGTGTCCGCGCTCTTCGGGGGCAACCTCAACTTCGTCTGGTGGGGCTGCCCCTGATCCGGTCCGGACGCCACCTGTCCTCATGACGATGGGCGCCACCCCCTCGGGGGTGGCGCCCATCGTCATG
Source organism: Streptomyces sp. NPDC006512 (assembly GCF_040611935.1). Lineage (NCBI taxonomy): Bacteria > Bacillati > Actinomycetota > Actinomycetes > Kitasatosporales > Streptomycetaceae > Streptomyces > Streptomyces sp. NPDC006512. The sequence goes on from NZ_JBEXPG010000051.1 coordinate 40,229, forward strand.
TCCGGTGCCCGCGGCGGCCGTTGGCCCGCCGCTGCGGCCTGCTGCCGCCTGCTACGGCCTGCGGGCCGAGGTCACGCGGTAGACGTCGTAGACACCCTCGACGCCCCGTACGGCCTTCAGGACGTGCCCCAGGTGCTTCGGGTCGCCCATCTCGAAGGTGAACCGGGAGGTGGCCACCCGGTCGCGCGAGGTCTGCACGGCGGCCGAGAGGATGTTCACGTGCTGGTCCGACAGGACCCGGGTGACGTCCGACAGCAGCCGGGACCGGTCCAGCGCCTCGACCTGGATGGCGACGAGGAAGACGGAGGACTGGGTCGGCGCCCACTCCACCTCCAGCATCCGCTCGGGCTGCTGGGAGAGGGAGTCGACGTTGACGCAGTCCGCGCGGTGAACCGATACGCCACTGCCGCGGGTGACGAAGCCGATGATCGGGTCGCCCGGCACCGGGGTGCAGCAGCGGGCCAGCTTGACCCACACGTCGTCGACGCCCTTGACCACCACGCCCGGGTCGGCGTTGCCCCGTCGCTTGCTGCGGCCGCGGGCCGGCGGGATGCTCTCCTCGATGTCCTCGTTGGCCGCCTCCTCGCCGCCGAGGGCCTGCACCAGCTTCTGCACGACGCCCTGCGCGGCCACGTGGCCCTCGCCGATCGCCGCGTAGAGCGAGGAGATGTCGGGGTAGCGCATCTCGTGCGCGAGGGTCACGAGGGAGTCGCCGGTCAGGATGCGCTGGATCGGCAGGTTCTGCTTGCGCATGGCCCGCGCGATGGCGTCCTTGCCGTGCTCGATGGCCTCGTCGCGGCGCTCCTTGGAGAACCAGCCGCGGATCTTGTTGCGGGCCCGGGGGGACTTGACGAAGCCGAGCCAGTCGCGGGACGGGCCCGCGCCCTCGGCCTTGGAGGTGAAGACCTCGACGAGGTCGCCGTTGTCGAGGGTCGATTCGAGCGGGACGAGCCGCCCGTTGACCCGCGCCCCTATCGTGCGGTGGCCGACCTCCGTGTGGACGGCGTACGCGAAGTCCACGGAGGTCGCGCCGGCGGGCAGGGCGATGACGTCGCCCTTGGGCGTGAAGACGAAGACCTCGTTGCGGGAGAGGTCGAAGCGCAGCGAGTCGAGGAACTCGCCCGGGTCCTCGGTCTCCTTCTGCCAGTCCAGCAACTGGCGCAGCCAGGCCATGTCGTTGACGGTGTCGTGGCCGGCGCTGCCCTTGGCCGCCTGCGGGACGTCGGTGCGGACCTTGGAGGTGCCGGCGACGGTCTGCTGCTTGTACTTCCAGTGCGCGGCGATGCCGTACTCGGCGCGGCGGTGCATGTCGAAGGTGCGGATCTGCAGTTCGACCGGCTTGCCGCTGGGCCCGATGACCGTCGTGTGCAGCGACTGGTACATGTTGAACTTGGGCATCGCGATGTAGTCCTTGAACCGGCCGGGGACCGGGTTCCAGCGCGCGTGCACCGTGCCGAGGGCCGCGTAGCAGTCCCGGACGGTGTCCACGAGGACGCGGATGCCCACCAGGTCGTAGATCTCCGCGAAGTCACGGCCGCGGACGATCATCTTCTGGTAGACGCTGTAGTAGTGCTTGGGGCGGCCGGTGACCGTGGCCTTGATGCGGGCGGCCCTGAGGTCCGTCTGGACCTCGTCGGTGACGACGGCCAGGTACTCGTCGCGCTTGGGGGCGCGTTCGGCGACCAGGCGCACGATCTCGTCGTACATCTTGGGGTAGAGGATCGCGAAGGCGAGGTCCTCCAGCTCCCACTTGATGGTGTTCATGCCGAGGCGGTGGGCCAGCGGCGCGTAGATCTCGAGGGTCTCGCGGGCCTTCTTCTCCTGCTTCTCCCGCTTGAGGTAGCGCATGGTGCGCATGTTGTGCAGGCGGTCCGCGAGCTTGATGACCAGGACCCTGGGGTCCTTGGCCATGGCGACGACCATCTTGCGGACGGTCTCGGCCTGCGCGGCCTCGCCGAACTTGACCCGGTCGAGCTTGGTGACGCCGTCGACGAGCAGGGCCACGGCGTCGCCGAAGTCGCGGCGCAGCTGGTCGAGGCCGTACTCGGTGTCCTCGACGGTGTCGTGCAGCAGGCCCGCCATGAGGGTGGCGGGGTCCATCCCGAGCTCGGCGAGGATGGTCGTCACCGCGAGCGGGTGGGTGATGTACGGGTCGCCGCTCTTGCGCTTCTGGCCCCGGTGCCAGCGTTCGGCGACCTGGTAGGCCTGCTCGATCTGGCGCAGCGTCGACGTCTCGATCTTCGGGTCGTTGCTGCGGACTATGCGGAGCAGGGGTTCCAGCACCGGGTTGTACGGGTTGGAACGCTGTACCCCGAGGCGGGCGAGCCGGGCGCGCACCCGGTTGGAGGACCCGGCCTGCTTCGCCGGAGCGGGCTTCGCCGGAGCGGGCTTGACCGGCGGGGCCGGCGGGGGCGTGGCGGCGGCCGCCGCGGCCGGCTCGGCCTGCGGGTCGGGCTGCGCGGCGGAGAGTGGCTGGACCTCGTCTGGCAAGAGCGCTCCTCATGCGGATCCGGGGCCCCGGTCAGGTCCGGATAACCCATGGTAGCGAGGGTTGCGCCGGCCCGTTCCCCCGCGCCCGCCCCCTGGGACGCGCCGGCCGTCCGGCCGGTACCCGCCCCATGCGGAAGCGGCGGGCACCGGGGTGTTCCCCGGTGCCCGCCGCTTCGGTGAGCGCAGTGGGTCAGACCACGATCAGCGCGTCCAGCGGAGCCCCCGCCAGCGACGGGGTGATCCTGGCGCGGCCCGGGAGGAACGACAGCTCCATCAGGACCGCCACGCCCGCGACCTCCGCGCCGGCCCGCCGGATGAGCTCCAGCGAGGCGCCGGCGGTGCCGCCGGTGGCCAGGACGTCGTCGATGACCATGACCTTGTCACCGGCGGTGAGGTCCTCCGCGTGGACCTCGATCTCCGCGGAGCCGTATTCCAGCTCGTAGGACTGCGCGAGCGTGGCGCCCGGCAGCTTCCCGGCCTTGCGGACCGGCACGAAGCCGATGCCCGCCTGCACGGCGACGGGGGCCGCGAGGATGAACCCGCGCGCCTCCAGGCCGACGATCTTCGTCGCGCCGTACCGGACGGCCAGCTCCGCCAGCGCGTCCGTCAGGGCCGCGAAGGCCTTCGGGTCGGCGAGCAGCGGGGTGATGTCCTTGAACATCACGCCCGGCTTCGGGTAGTCCGGGACGTCCTTGATCCGGCTGAGCAGCAGCTCGCGGACCTCGGGGGAACAGGCCTCGGTCACCGGCGCCGCCTCCCGCGGCCGCCCGGGCCCACGGCCTCGGGGGCGTCGTCGGACTCGGAGTCCTCGTAGCCCTCGGCCGGCTCGCCCTTGGCCGCCGCGGCCGCCCGCTTGGCGAGCACCCGCTTCTTGAGCGCCTTCATCGCCGGCTCGCGCTCCTTCAGGTCGACGACCAGCGGGGTCGCGATGAAGATCGAGGAGTACGCACCGGCGGCGAGGCCGACGAACAGCGACAGGGAGATGTCGTTCAGCATGCCGGCGCCGAGGAAGCCGCCGCCGATGAACAGCAGGGCCGCGACCGGGAGCAGCGCGACGACCGTGGTGTTGATGGAGCGGACCAGGGTGCCGTTGATGCTGCGGTTGGCGATCTCGCTGAAGGTGAAGCGGGTCTGCTTCGTGAGGTCCTTCGAGCCCTCCTTGAGACCGTCGAAGACGACGACGGTGTCGTAGAGGGAGTAACCGAGGATCGTCAGCAGACCGATGACCGTACCCGGGGTGACCTCGAAGCCGACCAGCGCGTAGACGCCGACGGTGATGGTGAGGTCGTGGATCAGGGCGATCAGGGCGGCGACGGCCATGCGCCACTCGAAGGCGATCGCGAGGTAGATCACCACGAGGACCATGAAGATGGCGAGGCCGGTCCAGGCCTTGTTCGCGATCTGGGAGCCCCAGCTGGGGCCGACCAGGTCCGCGTTGATGTCGGCTTCGGTGACCTTGAGCTCGGTCGCCAGCTGCTTCTTCACGTCGGCGGTGGCGGCGGAGCCGGTGTCCAGACCGGAGATCTGGATGCGCAGGCCGCCCGTGCCGAGCTCCTGGACGATCGCGTCGTGACCGGAGGCGTTCTCGGCGACCTCGGTCACCTTGGCCACCGAGGCGGACGTCTTCGGGGTGGTGAAGACGGCACCGCCCTTGAACTCGATGCCCATGTTGAGGCCCTGAACGGCCAGGGCCACGATCGCCGTGATGGTGATCAGGATGGAAACGCCGTACCAGAGGAATCGCTTGCCGACGAAGTCGTACCCGACCTCGCCGCGGTACAGCCTGGCGCCGAGATCTCCCAGCTTCGACATCTCACGCCTCCTTTACGTCGACGGGGGCGGCGGGCGCGACGGTGCGGCGCGAGCCGCGCAGCGGGGGCTTGGCGCCCAGTCGCTGCGGGTCGAGCCCGGACCACGGGTGCCCGCTGGAGAAGAACTTCGTACGGGCCAGCAGCGTCATGATCGGCTTGGTGAAGAGGAACACCACGACCACGTCGAGCAGGGTGGTCAGACCCAGTGTGAAGGCGAAGCCCTGCACCTTGCCGACGGTGACGATGAAGAGCACCGCGGCCGCCAGGAACGACACGAAGTCGGAGACCAGGATGGTGCGCCGGGCACGCGGCCAGGCGCGCTCGACGGCCGGACGCAGGGTGCGGCCCTCGCGGATCTCGTCCCGGATGCGTTCGAAGTACACGATGAACGAGTCCGCCGTGATACCGATCGCCACGATCGCGCCGCAGACGGCGGGCAGGTTCAGCGCGAAGCCGATGCCCTTTCCGAGCAGCGACATGATCGTGTAGGTCAGGATCGCGGAGACCAGGAGGCTGACGATCGCGATGAAGGCCAGACCGCGGTAGTACACCAGCAGGTAGATCACGACGAGGACCAGGCCGATGCCGCCGGCGATGAGGCCGGCCTTCAGCTGCTCCCCGCCGAGCGCGGCGGTGACGGTGGTGACGCTGTCCTCGCTGAAGGAGAGCGGCAGGGCGCCGTAGGACAGCATGTTGCCCAGGTCCTGGGCGCTCTCCTGGGTGAAGCCGCCGGAGATCTCGGCGTTGCCGCCGGTCAGTGCCTGGCTGACGGAGGGGTCGGAGATGACCTCGCCGTCGAGGACGATCGCGAACTGGTTCTGCGGGGACTGCTTGGTGGCCAGCTCGCCGGTGATCTTGGCGAACTTGTCGGCGCCCTTGTCGGTGAACTGCATCTGGACGATCCAGCCGCCGCGCTGCTGGTCGATGACGCCCTTGGCGTCCTTCACGTCCTGGCCGTTGACCTGGGCCGGACCGAGGACCCACTTGCCCCAGGCGTCGCCGCGCTTGCCGCAGGCGAGCATCGGCTCCTCGGGCTTGGCGCCCTTGCCGGCGGCGGCGCGCTGCTCGTCGTTGGTGCAGTCCAGCGCGGCGAACTTCGCCTGCAGGTCGGCGACGGCGGCGTCCTCGCCCGAAGGGGTCGGGGTGGCGCCGGGGGCCGCGCTCGTGCCCGGGCTCGGCGAACCGGAGGGGGCCTTGTTGTCGTCTGCCTTCTTCGACTCACCCGTGGAGGGGGTGGGAGAGGGGGCGCTGGGGGCCTTGAGGGCCTCGCTGAGCGCACGGCCCTGGGAAGTGGCGCTGGACGACGGGGTGGCCGGGGCGGACGGCTTGCCGTTGCCTTCGGCCTTCGGCGGGGCGGAACCGCTCGCGGAGGGGCTCGGGGACCCGCTCGGGGTCGTCTCGGGGGCGATCGGGGCCCCGTCGGCGAAGGCGAGCACGGGGCGGAAGTAGAGCTGGGCGGTGGTACCGACCTGCTCGCGCGCCTGCTGCTCGTTCGTCCCCTTGGGGATGTTCACGATGATGTGGTCGCGGCCCTGGACCTGGACCTCGGCCTCCGAGACGCCGAGACCGTTGACGCGGCGGTCGATGATGCCGACCGCCGTGTTCATGTTGGTCTCGTTGACCGCGTCCGGCTTGCCGGGCTCGCTCTTGGCCTTGAGCGTGATGCTCGTACCGCCCGCGAGGTCGATGCCCAGGCGGGGGGTCGTCTGCTTCGTGAGGAACATCCCCGCGGTGAGCGCCACCATCGCGATCAGGATGATGGCCAGGGCGCGCCCCGGCCTCCCCTGAGCCCCCGTGGGCCGCCGGCCCTTCTTCGGTGCTGCCACCTTGTCGTTTCTCCCTGTCCAACCGTCCCGCGCCGGGTCAGCGCGCGGACGGCCACGAAATGTGTGGTGGGGACCCCTGCCCCCCGCAGAAGTTCACTGGCGGGATCCGCGGCGGCCGCCGGTCAGGCGCCACCGCGGTCCCCCGGCCGGCGCTACTTCGCGCCGGCCTCGCCGTCCTTGGGCTCGTCGCCCTTGGGCTCGTCGCCCTTGCCCAGGTCGAGCTTCGGGTTCTCGTCGGCGTCCTTCGACAGATCGGTCTTCGGCCGGTCCGTCTTCGGGGTGTCGGTGAGCGAGGAGGCGTCGTCCGGGACGACCGGCGTGTCGTCGGCAGGAGCGTCGAGGACGCCGTGGACGATGCGGTTGTACTCCTCGTCCTCGAGGACGGCACCGATGGCGTTCTTCGCGTAGATCGCGTGGACGCCGGGGGCCACTTCGAGGGTCACCGTGTCCTCACCGATCTCCTTCACCGTGGCGTACATGCCGCCGATGGTGCGGACGCCGGTGCCGGGCGTCATGTCGTTGCGCATCTGCGCGGCCGCCTGCTGCTTCTTCTTGGCGGAGCGGGTCATCAGGAACATCGCCCCGATGAGCACGATGAACGGGAGGAGTGTCACGAGATTCACGGGACGGAGATCCTTCGCACGACCGCACGGGAGACGGCCTTTTTCTACGGGGGTGGGCACGCCGACCCGAAGGGTCGGCATCGGCGGAGTCTAGGCGAGTCCGCACCGATGGAACAACGCCCAGCATGGCACCGCAGTTCCTGACCGGTCGAACCTCCGCGCCGTCAGGCCCCGAACAAGCCTTGTTGTCCGCTTGATCCACTCGCGCCGTGCTGCGGCGGGACGAGCCCCAGGTGGGCCCATGCGGCGGGGGTCGCGACCCGCCCGCGCGGGGTGCGGGCCAGCAGGCCCTCCCTGACCAGGAACGGCTCGGCCACCTCCTCGACGGTCTCCCGCTCCTCGCCGACGGCCACCGCGAGGGTGGACAGCCCGACCGGTCCGCCGCCGAAGAGCTTGAGCAGGGCCTCCAGCACGGCCCGGTCCAGCCGGTCGAGGCCGCGCTCGTCCACCTCGTAGACCTTGAGGGCGGTACCGGCCACCTCGCGGTTGATCACCCCGTCGGCCCTGACCTGGGCGTAGTCCCGGACGCGGCGCAGGAGCCGGTTGGCGATGCGGGGGGTGCCCCGGGAACGCCCGGCGATCTCGGCGGCTCCGGCAGTGTCGATCTCCACGTCGAGGAGGCGGGCGGAGCGGTGAATGACTCGTTCCAGCTCTTCGGGGGCGTAGAACTCCATGTGGCCCGTGAAGCCGAAGCGGTCCCGCAGGGGCGGGGGCAGCAGTCCGGCGCGGGTGGTGGCCCCGACGAGGGTGAAGGGCGGCAGTTCGAGGGGGATGGCGGTGGCTCCGGGCCCCTTGCCGACGATGACGTCGACGCGGAAGTCCTCCATGGCCATGTACAGCATCTCCTCGGCGGGCCGGGACATGCGGTGGATCTCGTCCAGGAAGAGGACCTCGCCCTCCTGGAGGGAGGAGAGGATCGCGGCGAGGTCGCCGGCGTGCTGGATGGCCGGGCCGGAGGTGATCCGGATCGGCGCGCCCATCTCGGCGGCGATGATCATGGAGAGGGTGGTCTTGCCGAGCCCGGGCGCACCGGAGAGCAGGACGTGGTCGGCGGTGGCTCCGCGCTGGCGGGCCGCCTTGAGGACGAGGTCCAGCTGCTGGCGGACCTTCTCCTGGCCGACGAACTCACCGAGGTCCTTGGGGCGCAGGGCCGCCTCGACGGCGGTGTCCTCCCCGTCCGCGGCGGCGGCGACGATGCGTGCCTCGTCCTCGGCGGTGGTCTCGTCGTCCCAGTTCACGGTGTCGGTCTGCCTTCTCGGGGTGCGCGGGTGTCGGTCGTGCGGGGCGGCGGTCAGCGGGCGCGGTTGAGGGTCTGGAGGGCGGCGCGGAGCAGCTGCGGGACGGGCGCGGAGCCGCCCGCGGCGATGGCCGCCTCGGCCTGCGGGGTCACCGCGGAGACCGCCTCGTCGGCTTCGCGGGAGGCGTAGCCGAGGCCGATCAGGGCGGCCTGGAGCTGCTCGGTCCACGGGGCGGGGCCGGTGGCGACGGCCCGCTGGGCGCCGACCAGGCCGCTCGCCCCCAGGGGGGCGCCGAGCTTGTCCTTGAGCTCCAGCAGGAGCTTCTGGGCGCCCTTCTTCCCGATGCCGGGTACGGCCGTCAGGGCCTTCTCGTCACCCGTGGAGACGGCGAGGCGCAGCGCGTCGGGGCTGTGCACGCCGAGCATCGCCTGCGCCAGCCGGGGGCCGACGCCGCTGGCGGTCTGGAGCAGTTCGAAGACCTGCCGCTCGTCGTCGTCGGCGAAGCCGTACAGGGTCAGCGAGTCCTCCCGGACGACAAGGGAGGTGGCCAGCCGGGCCTGCTCGCCGGTGCGCAGGCCGGCGATGGTGTTCGGCGTGCACTGCACGGCCATGCCCACTCCCCCGACCTCGATGACGGCCAGGGTGGGGGCGAGGGCGGCGACGGGGCCGCTGACGAAGGCGATCATCGGGTACGGCCTTTCGAGGCGTGCAGGGCGACCGCCTGCTGGAGGCGGTTCTGGGCGGGGGCCCGCCAGATGTGGCAGATGGCGAGGGCGAGGGCGTCGGCGGCGTCCGCCGGTTTCGGCGGTTCGGCCAGCCGGAGCAGGCGGGTCACCATGGCTCCGACCTGTGCTTTGTCGGCCCGGCCGGTGCCGGTGACGGCGGCCTTGACCTCGCTCGGTGTGTGCAGGGCGACCGGTATGCCGCGCCGGGCGGCGCACAGCATGGCGACGGCGCTGGCCTGGGCGGTGCCCATCACGGTGCTGACGTTGTGCTGGCTGAAGACCCGCTCCACGGCGACGACCTCGGGCCGGTGCGCGTCGAGCCATTCCTCGATGCCCCGCTCGATGGCGACGAGCCGGTGCCCGAGCTCGGCGTCGGCGGGCGTCCGTACGACGCCGACGCCGAGCATGGTCAGGGGCCGGCCGGCGACGCCCTCGACCACGCCGACGCCGCACCGGGTCAGCCCCGGGTCCACGCCGAGTACTCGCACCGCGCCCCCTCCCTCGCTCACCTGTCCGCGTCCGTGCAGGCTATAGGGCACCACTGACAAAGCGACGGGCCGACGGGGTGTGTCCCGTCGGCCCGTCCGAAGCGGCTGCCCCCGCCGGGGGCGGCCTACGCGTCGACCTTCTCCATGACCTCGTCCGAGACGTCGAAGTTGGCGAAGACGTTCTGCACGTCGTCGCTGTCCTCCAGCGCGTCGATCAGCTTGAAGATCTTGCGCGCGCCCTCTTCGTCCAGCTCGACCTGCATGGTCGGCAGGAAGTTGGAGTCGGCCGAGTCGTAGTCGATCCCGGCGTCCTGGAGGGCCGTGCGGACCGCGACCATGTCGGTGGCCTCGCTGATGATCTCGAAGCTCTCGCCGAGGTCGTTGACCTCTTCGGCGCCGGCCTCCAGCACCGCACCGAGGACGTCGTCCTCGGAGAGTTCGCCCTTGGGCAGCAGGACGACGCCCTTGCGGTTGAACAGGTACGAGACCGAGCCCGGGTCGGCCATCGAGCCGCCGTTGCGGGTCATGGCGACGCGCACGTCGGACGCGGCGCGGTTGCGGTTGTCGGTGAGGCACTCGATGAGCACCGCGACGCCGTTCGGGCCGTAGCCCTCGTACATGATCGTCTCGTAGTCGGCGCCGCCGGCCTCAAGGCCGCCGCCGCGCTTGACCGCGGAGTCGATGTTCTTGTTCGGGACCGAGCTCTTCTTGGCCTTCTGGATGGCGTCGAAGAGGGTCGGGTTGCCGTCGATGTCGGCACCGCCCATACGGGCCGCGACCTCGATGTTCTTGATCAGCTTCGCGAAGAGCTTGCCGCGCTTGGCGTCAACCACGGCCTTCTTGTGCTTCGTCGTAGCCCATTTAGAGTGGCCGGACATCTGCCTGTCTCCTTCGCGTCACCAACAATGTTCGCCTCAGATCCTACCGGGACGCCGTTACAGCCCGGCGCGCACCATGTCGACGAAGTACGCGTGAACGCGATCGTCGCCGGTCAGTTCGGGGTGGAACGAGGTGGCGAGGACGTTGCCCTGGCGGACGGCCACGGTGTGGCCGTCGTACGTGGCGAGCACCTCGGCGGCGCCGCCGACGGACTCGACCCAGGGGGCCCTGATGAAGACGCCCTCGACGGGGCCGCCCGCTATGCCGGCGAACTCGACCTTCGCCTCGAAGGACTCGTTCTGACGGCCGAAGGCGTTGCGGCGGACGATCATGTCGATGCCGCCGAGGGTCTCCTGGTCGTCACGGCCGTCCAGCAGCTTGTCGGCGAGCATGATCATGCCGGCGCAGGTGCCGTACACGGGCATGCCGGCGCGCACGCGCTCGCGCAGCGGCTCCAGCATGCCGAACAGCACGGCGAGCTTCGACATGGTCGTGGACTCGCCGCCGGGGATCACCAGGGCGTCGACCTCGGCGAGCTCCTCGGGACGCCGGACCGGCCTGGCCACGGCGTCCGCCGCAGCCAGGGCGATCAGGTGCTCCCGTACGTCGCCCTGGAGTGCCAGGACACCGATCACGGGGGTGTTCGTCATGTCGGGACTACCAGCCGCGGTTGGCGTAGCGCTCGGCCTCGGGGAGGGTGTCGCAGTTGATGCCGACCATGGCCTCGCCCAGGTTGCGGGAGGCGTCCGCGATGATCTTCGGGTCGTCGTAGAAGGTGGTGGCCTTCACGATGGCGGCGGCGCGCTTGGCCGGGTCGCCGGACTTGAAGATGCCGGAGCCGACGAAGACGCCCTCGGCGCCGAGCTGGCGCATCAGGGCGGCGTCGGCCGGGGTGGCGACGCCACCGGCGGAGAACAGGACGACCGGGAGCTTGCCGAGCTCGGCGACCTCCTTGACGAGCTCGTACGGCGCGCGCAGCTCCTTGGCGGCGGCGAACAGCTCGTTGTTGTCGTAGCCGCGCAGGCGGGCGATCTCGTTCTTGATCTGGCGCAGGTGACGGACGGCCTCGACGACGTTGCCGGTGCCGGCCTCGCCCTTCGAGCGGATCATGGCCGCGCCCTCGGCGATGCGGCGCAGGGCCTCGCCGAGGTTGGTGGCGCCACAGACGAAGGGGGTGGTGAACGCCCACTTGTCGGAGTGGTTGACCTCGTCGGCCGGGGTCAGGACCTCGGACTCGTCGATGTAGTCGACGCCGAGGGACTGGAGCACCTGGGCCTCGACGAAGTGGCCGATGCGGGACTTGGCCATGACCGGGATCGAGACGGCCTCGATGATCTCTTCGATCATGTTGGGGTCGGACATGCGGGCCACGCCGCCGTCCTTGCGGATGTCCGCGGGGACCCGCTCCAGGGCCATGACGGCCACGGCGCCGGCGTCCTCGGCGATCTTCGCCTGCTCGGCGTTGACCACATCCATGATCACGCCGCCCTTGAGCTGCTCGGCCATGCCGCGCTTGACGCGGGAGGTGCCGATGGCCGACTCAGCGGACTGGGGGGAGGTGGGAAGCGTGCTCACGGGTTGACCTCACTCGAAAGGAAGACGGGTACTACTCGGCTGAGAAAACCCCACCGACCAGTCCACTGCAAGGGCCAATGTGGAGCCGGTGGCTTCTTCATTTGTCCCCCGCGGCTCTAGGAAGTGCCGTCGCCCGCTCTACGCGGGCCGGTCCGCGAGGTCCGCCGGAGGCTCGTCGTCCATTTCGAAGGCGAGCGGGAACGGCGCGTGTCCGGCCAGCCGGAACCACCGGACCTTGCGGTGCCGCCGCAGCGCGCGGGCGGCCCGTACGGCGTCGTTGAGGAACCGCCGCGCCATCGGCACCCGGCGCACTGCCGCCGCCAGCTCCTCGGCGGCCGCCTCTCCGCCCGGGGCCGCCTTCAGCACCTCGACCTGGTCGGCGTCGGCGAACACCGCGCGCAGCGCCTGGCTGAGCTCGCTCTCGGCGACCTCGCGGTGTTCCTCCTCGGCCTGCCGGGCGGCGTGCGCGGCCTCGTACAGGACGAGGGAGGAGGCCGGGTCCAGGGCCCCGGACGTCGCCACCTCCACGACCACCGAGGCCCGTCGCACGAGCTGCGCGTCGAGGGCGGCGCGGGCGGCGTCCATCCGCGTGTGCAGCCGGTCCAGCCGCCCGGCGGTCCAGCTGAGGTAGACCCCGACGGCGCCCAGCGCCACGGCGATCCAGACAAGGTTTTCGATCACGGGCCGCGACACTACCCTTCCGGCCGCACCCCCCGCTCACCCCTGCCCGGCCGGGGCCGAGTCACCACGGCACTAGGCTGCGCAGCCGGTGTCCACTGGGGAGGGAACGGGATGAGGATCGGCCCACGGGCGCGGGAGCCGCTGGCCGGCGTGCTGCTGCTGGTCTGCGCCGCCTGCGTCGCCGTCAAGGCGACGAGCGGGATCGACGGCGGTCCGGCCCTGACGATGGGGGCCGGCGAGAACCACGGGCTGCTGCTCGGCTGGCTGGCGCTGGGCGCGCTCGCCGGAGCCGTCCGGCTCGGGCTGCGCGCGAAGGGCCGGCTCCGCGCGGGCCTCCTGCTCGTCCTCGGCGTCGCGGCGGCGCTGTTCCTGTGCGCCACCCCGCCGTTGCTGATGCTCGGTGGCGGCGGTGAGGAGACGCGGCGCAGCGCGGCGCCCGGACGCGACGACCGGGTCCTGGTCGTCGAGGAGGGTTCGGCCATGATCGACCCGCTCTGGTACGTCTACGTCCACCAGGGCGACTGGCCGTTCGAACGCCGTTGGTCCGTCGGGTACTTCAACGGCGACACCGGGGAGCACGAACTGCGCGACGTGCGCTGGACCGGCCCCGGCCTGATCCGGATGACCACCGCCGACGGCGGGGTCCACGAGGTGGCCGTCGCCCCCGACGGCCGCCCGGACCGCGTGGTCAGCCCGGGCTGACGGCCGGCCGGCCTGGGAACCGGTTCAGGAGGAGTCGCGCGAGAAGCCGAGGCGGGTGCGCAGCGGAACCCGCTCGTCGGCGGCCACCGCGGCCGCGCCGTCGGTGACCGTCTCGTACACGGCGAGGATGTCCGCGCCGACCGTCGACCAGTCGAAGCGGCGTACGTGGGCGGAGCCGCGGGCGCTGAGTTCCGCGCGCCGGGCCGGGTCGCGCAGCAGGGCGGTCGCCGCGGCGGCCAGGGAGGCGGCGTCCTCGTTCGCGAAGAGCTCGCCGGCCGCGCCCTGGTCCAGGACCTGGGCGAAGGCGTCGAGGTCGGAGGCCAGGACGGCCGCGCCCGCGGACAGGGCTTCGACCAGGATGATCCCGAAGCTCTCGCCGCCGGTGTTGGGGGCGACGTAGACGTCCACGCTGCGCAGCAGGCGGGCCTTGTCCTCGTCGGAGACCATGCCGAGGAACTCCACGCGCGAGCGCAGTTCCGCGGGCAGGGAGGCCACGGCCTCCTCTTCGTCGCCGCGGCCCGCGACGAGCAGGCGCACGTCGGGGCAGTCCTCGACGATCTTCGGGAAGGCCGCCATGAGCACGGGCAGTCCCTTGCGGGGCTCGTCGATGCGCCCGATGAAGCCCAGGGTCTGACCGCCCCACTCCGCCTTGGGCTCGGCCTCGGCGAAGAAGTCGACGTCGACCCCGTTCGGGATGACCACCGCGTCGCCGCCCAGGTGCTCCACCAGGGTGCGCCGGGCGTACTCGCTGACCGCGATGCGGGCGCTGATCTTCTCCAGGGCCGGCTGGAGGATCGGGTACGCGGCGATCATCGCCCGCGACCGCGGGTTGGAGGTGTGGAAGGTGGCCACGATCGGCCCCTGGGCCGCCCAGCAGGACAGCAGTCCGAGCGAGGGGGAGGCGGGTTCGTGGATGTGGATCACGTCGAAGACCCCGTCGTGCAGCCAGCGCCGTACGCGCGCCGCCGACAGGAAGCCGAAGTTCAGCCGGGCGACCGACCCGTTGTAGGGCACCGGCACCGCCCGTCCCGCCGAGACCACGTAGGGCGGCAGGGGGGTCTCGTCGTCGGCCGGGGCCAGTACCGACACCTCGTGGCCGCGGCGGATCAGGTGTTCCGCCAGGTCACGGATGTGGAACTGGACGCCGCCCGGGACGTCCCACGAGTACGGGCACACGATGCCGATCTTCACTACGGGCGCTCCTCCAGGTCGTCCAGCCACAGCCGCTGCAGCATGTGCCAGTCCTGCGGGTGCTCCGCGATGCCCCACGCGAAGGCGTCCGCCACGGCCTGGGTCATCACGGCGGTCTTCTCGATCCGCGTCCCGGTCTCCGGCACCGTCACCTCGGGGTGGATCCGGCCGTACATCTTCGGCGTGTCCCCGTAGTGCAGGGTCGCCGGGAGCAGCACCGCGCCGGTCTGCTGGGCCAGCAGGGCGGGCCCGGCGGGCATGCGGGCGGTGGCCCCGAAGAAGTCGACCTCGACCCCGGAGGCCGACAGGTCCCGGTCCGCGACGAGGCAGACCAGCCCGCCGGAGCGCAGCCGGCGGGCGAGGGTGCCGAAGGCGGCTCCGCCGTTGTGCGGCAGGACCTCCATGCCCAGGCTCTCGCGGTAGGCCACGAAGCGGTCGTAGAGGGTCTCGGGCTTGAGCCGCTCGGCGACGGTGGTGAAGGGAACGCCGATGTGGCCGATGGCCCAGGCTCCGGCGAGGTCCCAGTTGGCCAGGTGCGGCAGGGCCACGACGACCCCGCGCCCGGTGGCGAGGGCCTCGCGCAGCAGGTGCTCGTCCTGGAACTCGACGTCCGTGCCGAAGCGGGAGGGGTCCATGGCGGGCAGCCGGAAGGACTCCATCCAGTACCGCATGTACGAGCGCATGCCGGCCTGCGAGAGCTCCCGCAGCCGCTCGGGCGACGCGTCCGGGACCACGCGGGCCAGATTGGACTCCAGGCGCAGCACGCTCTTGCCCCGGCGCTTCCAGACCACGTCGGCGATCTTGCGGCCGAGGGCCACCGCGGCCGGCTCGGGGAGCTTCTTCACCCCCGCCCAGCCCAGCCCGTAGAGCCCGTCGACCAGCTTGTCCCGCGTCGTGCCCATCAGGCGCCACCGCTCTCGGAGGAGGACGGCGACGCCGGGCCGGCCGCGGCCGCGTCGGCCTCGGCCGCCTCGCGGCGGACGGTGACCACGCGCTGGATCAGCGTGACGAGCGAGCCGACGGCGACAACCCACAGCGCGACCGGCAGCAGGACGCCGATCCACGAGGGCACCCCGAAGGTCTGGAGGCCGGACAGGCCGGCCGCGACCAGGGAGATCACCAGCCGTTCGGCGCGTTCGATGAGCCCGTTCACGGCGACCGGCAGCCCGATCGACTCGCCGCGGGCCTTGGTGTACGAGACCACCTGGCCGCTGGCCAGGCAGAAGATCGCCACCGCGCAGAGGATGTTGTCGTTCCCGGAGCCCGCGTACCAGAGCGCGAGCCCGCCGAAGATCGCCGCGTCCGCCACCCGGTCGAGGGTCGAGTCGAGGAACGCGCCCCACCGGCTGGAGACGCCGGCCTGGCGGGCCATGTTCCCGTCCACCAGGTCGGAGAACACGAAGAGGGTGATCGTGATCGTGCCCCAGAAGAACTCGCCCCGGGGGAAGAAGACCAGCGCTCCGGCCACCACTCCGGCGGTGCCGATGAGGGTGACCGCGTCCGGGCTCACCCCCCGACGGAGGAGAAACGCGGCGAACGGCGTGAGAACACGCGTGAAGAATGCACGCGCGTACTTGTTCAGCATGGCCTTCCCGGAGGGTCGCTGGGCCGCACGGCCACCACGGCCACCGGCTGGCCCATCGTAGCCAGCGCCCGGGGCCCCGATCGCCGCGCACCCACCGGTTCGCTCCGGGCAATCCGCCCGCGGGACCCGGTTCACGCCCGGGGCCGTGGCGGGTACGACGTATGGACGCAGTGTGACGCCGGTGCAAAGCTCGAAGGACCCCGATCATCCTCCTCACCGCGACACCGGGAGGCACGAGCACCATGGGAGCCACATCACACACAGCCGGGGCCGCCGGCAGGGCACTGACGGCCGACCGCCCCGCTTCCGTACGGAACGTCGTGCTGGTCGGCCACAGCGGCGCCGGCAAGACCACGCTCGTCGAGGCCCTGGCCCTGACCTCCGGGGCCGTGAACAGGGCCGGACGGGTCGAGGACGGCACCTCCGTCTCCGACTACGACGAGATCGAGCAGCGGCGCCACCGGTCCGTCCAGCTCTCGCTGGTCCCCGTCGAATGGGCCGGAATCAAGATCAACATCTTGGACACCCCCGGATACGCCGATTTCGTCGGTGAGCTCAGGGCCGGTCTGCGCGCCGCGGACGCGGCCCTCTTCGTCGTCTCCGCCTCCGACGGCATCGACGGCGCCACCCGCATGGTCTGGGACGAGTGCGAGGCCGTCGGCATGCCGCGCGCCATCGTCGTCACCCACTTGGAGGCAGCCCGCGCCGATTACACGCAGATGACCACCGTCTGCGGGGAGATCTTCGGCGCCGAGGACCCGGACGCCGTCATACCGCTCTACCTGCCCCTGCACGGCCCCGCGGGCGCCGACGGCCACGCCCCGGTCACCGGCCTGCTGGGACTGCTCTCCCGGCGCGTCTACGACTACTCCTCGGGCGAGCGCGCCGACCGCGACCCGGACCCGGCGGAGCTCGCCCTCATCGAGTCCGCCCGCTCCCGCCTCATCGAGGGGATCATCGCCGAGAGCGAGGACGAGAGCCTCATGGACCGCTACCTCGGCGGCGAGGACATCGACCTGAAGACCCTGGTCGACGACCTGGAGCGGGCCGTCGCCCGCGGCACCTTCCACCCCGTCCTGATGGCCGCCCCCGCGCCCGACGGCGCCCGCCAGGGCCTGGGGACGGTGGAACTCCTCGAACTGATCACGGGCGGCTTCCCCACCCCCCTGGAACGCGCCCCGCTCACCGTCACCTCCCCCGACGGCTCCCCCCGCCCCGCCGCCACCTGCGATCCCGCCGGACCGCTGCTCGCCGAGGTCGTCAAGACCTCCTCCGACCCGTACGTCGGCCGCGTCTCCCTCGTCCGCGTCTTCTCCGGCACCCTGCGCCCGGAGCAGACCGTGCACGTCAGCGGCCACGGCCTCGCGGACCGCGGCCACGAGGACCACGACCTCGACGAACGCACCGGCACCCTCACCGCCCCCTTCGGCAAGCAGCAGCGCGCCCTCGGCCAGTGCATCGCCGGCGACCTCGCCTGCGTGGCCAAGCTCACCCGCGCCGAGACCGGGGACACCCTCTCCGCCAAGGACTCCCCGCTCCTGATGGAGCCCTGGCAGATGCCCGAGCCGCTGCTCCCCCTCGCCATCGAGGCCCACAGCAAGGCCGACGAGGACAAGCTCTCCCAGGGGCTGGCCCGCCTCGTCGCCGAGGACCCGACCATGCGGCTGGAGCAGAACCCGCACACCCACCAGCTCGTGCTGTGGTGCCTCGGCGAAGCCCACCAGGACGTCGCGCTGGAGCGGCTGCGGAGCCGGTACGGAGTCCAGGTCGACCCCGTCGCGCACAAGGTGAGCCTGCGCGAGACCTTCGGGGCCAAGGCGGCCGGGCGCGGCCGTCACGTCAAGCAGTCCGGCGGCCACGGCCAGTTCGCGATCTGCGAGATCGAGGTCGAACCGCTGCCGCCCGGCAGCGGCATCGAGTTCGTCGACAAGGTCGTCGGCGGATCCGTCCCCCGCCAGTTCATCCCGTCCGTGGAGAAGGGCGTCCGCGCCCAGGCCGCCCGGGGACTGGCGGCCGGCTATCCCCTGGTCGACGTACGGATCGTCCTGCGCGACGGCAAGGCCCACTCCGTGGACTCCTCCGACGCCGCCTTCCAGACCGCGGGCGCCCTCGCCCTGCGCGAGGCCGCCGCCGGCACCCCGATCCACCTCCTGGAGCCCGTCGCGGAACTGGACGTCCTGGTCCCGGACGAGTACGTCGGCCCGGTCATGAGCGACCTCGCGGGCCGCCGGGGCCGCGTCGTCGGCACCGAACAGGCCGGCTCCGGCCGGACCCGGGTGCGCGCCGAGATCCCGGAGATCGAGATCGACCGGTACGCCGTGGAACTGCGCTCGGTGTCGCACGGTACGGGCCGCTTCACGCGGGCGTACGCCCGGCACGAACCGATGCCCGCCCACATCGCGGACAAGGTGCGCGAACAGGCCGAGAAGGGAAGCCAACTGACATAGCGCCAGGGCCGCCGCCCACCCAACCCGCTTGCGGTGGGCGGTATTTCCCTGTCCCATGACCATGGGGCGATGTCCGCCGATAGGCTCTTCGGCGCGACAATGAGCACATCACGGGGCGCGGCGCGCGGCACGGCACGCGGGCCCGGCACGAAGTACGGCACGAAGTACGGCGCGCGGTACGGCACGGCAAAGAGCACAGTGGCACGGCGATGGGGGCAGCGGTGGCGGACGACGGATTCGACTTCAGGCCCGGAGCACAGATTCCTCTGCAGGGGGGCGGCGGCCAGACCGCGGCGACCAACGCGCTCGCCTCCGCCGCGTACCGCGACGGCGGCAAGGACACCAAGCTGTCCTCCATACTCGGGGCCAACAGCGAGCTGCACCCGGCCTCGGTGAAGGACCCGAAGATCTCCCTCTTCGAACCCAGCCTCGGCGAGGCCTTCTGCCGGGCCGTCGAGGCCCGCACCCTCGGCGCCGGCCGCAAGCCCCTCATCCAGTCGTTCGGCGCCGACCCGCAGACCGTCGTCGAGCACTGTCTGGCCGCCTCGCACATCCGCAGGGAACGCGACCGCCGGCTGCGCATGATCATGCTGGTCTGCGGGGTGCTCTTCCTGCCCGGGCTGCTGCTGTGGCTGGGCCTGTTCCAGCTCCGCAAGATGCTGGCCAAGAAGGAGGGCCGGGGGAGCTCCTGGCTGGGGACCGTCCTGCTCGTCGGTGTCGCCGCCTTCGCCGCGGTCCTCGTGTACCGGATCGTCTACCGGCAGCCGGACAGCGGCTTCCTGGAGCTTTACCTGCTCGGCTCCCTCGTCGCCCCCGTCCTCGGCTGGTACCTGGCGCGCCGGATCTGCGAGCGGACCGCCGCCGACCTGCGCTCCCGCTGGGACGGCCTGCTCGGCGGGGGCGGCGTCGCCGCCAAGATCCCCGACGCGGTGCCGGGCAACCCCGACGAGAAGGCCCGTGAGGACCTGCGCCACCAGCTGGCGAAGCTGACCGCCGAGGACCGCAGCAACTCGGTCTTCTACGCCGGCCCCAAGGGCATCCTCGGCATGGGCACCCGCTGGGGCAGCTGGCAGATGGCCGAGGAGCTGACCCCGGCGACCGAGGGCCACGAGATCCACCCCTTCCGCAGCTGGGACGTCATACGCGCGATCGACACCCAGCTCCGCAAGCTGGAGCGCGGCCCGCTGCACACCGGCGGCTTCCCGGCCGCCTCCATCCAGCACTGGATCGTCACCCCCGTCGGGGAGGGCGCGGGCGAGGTCGCCCGGCCGACCGGCGAGTCCGTCGACACCTTCCTGGTCAAGCCGCACGAGATCACCCGGATCTGCAACGAGCAGCAGTTCAGCGCCGGCAACCGGCACTACCTGGGCATCCAGTACCCGCTCTGGGACGGCCAGCTCGTCATCACGATGCTGGTCACCGTGACCGTGCTCTACAAGACCCTGCGCGTCGACGTCACCGCGCACGCCCTCGGCCCGGTCCACGGCCTGTTCACCACCAAGTCCAAGGCCCCGGTGGTGGAGGTCCCGAAGTCGGTGCGCTTCTGGGAGACCGTCGAGCGCCCGCTCCCGCTCGTCGACGCGTCCGAGGTCGTACGCCTGGCCGTGCGCGCCCCCCTGACCTGGTACCCGCCGCTGCTGGAGTACTTCGGCGGCAAGCTGGTCCTGCCCGAGCCGTTCGGCCTGCGGCACGTCTGGGCGGGCTCCATGTGGCGCCACCGCTTCATGGCGGACGACGCCCTGCGCACGGTGGCGCCGGTCCTGCGGTCCGTGCACGCGGCGACCTTCAAGGTGCTGGAGGAGAACGGCGTCGACACCGACCGCTTCACGAACCGCTCCTCGATCATGAGCGGCCTCATCCAGGAGCCGTCCCCGCGCAAGGCCGACGTCTACGACGCGTAGGTACGCTGGAGGAACCCCCGCCGGTGGGCGGGGCGGCCCGGAGGAGGGACCGTGACCGAGCGCAAACCGCCCGGCGTCAGCTTCGAGTCGTTCGTGGACCGGCAGATCCAGGAGGCCGCCGCCCGCGGGGACTTCGAGAAGCTCCCGGGCTGGGGCAAGCCGCTGGCCTCGCTCGACGCGCCGTACGACGAGCTGTGGTGGATCAAGGGCAAGATGCACCGCGAGGGGTTCGCCGCCCTGCCCCCGGCGCTCGCGCTGCGCAAGGAGGCCGAGGACGCCCTGGAGACGGCGCTGGCGGCCCGCTCCGAGCGTCAGGTGCGGGCGGTCCTCACGGAGATCAACGAGAAGATCGCCGCGGCCCTGCGCATGCCCCCGCCGGGCCCGCCCCTGAACCTCACCGAGTACGACGTCGAGGCCGTACTGGCCGACTGGCGGGCCGCCCGTCCTGCCTAGCCGACCGGCCCAGCCGACCGGCCCGGTCCTGTCTAGTCGACCGGCCAGGCGTCCGCGAGCATCTGGCGGGTGTCCGCGAGGAGTTGCGGCAGCACCTTGGTGTGCCCGACGACCGGCATGAAGTTCGTGTCCCCGCCCCAGCGGGGCACGATGTGCTGGTGCAGGTGCGCGGCGATGCCGGCCCCGGCGGCCGCGCCCTGGTTCATGCCGATGTTGAACCCGTGCGCACCGGAAGCCTTGCGCAGCGCGGCCATGGCCCGCTTCGTCAGGTCCGCGAGCTCGGCGGTCTCGGGCCCGTCGAGCTCCGTGTAGTCGGCGACGTGACGGTACGGGACGACCATGAGGTGGCCGCCGTTGTACGGGTAGAGGTTCAGCACGGCGTAGACGTGCTTGCCCCGCGCGACGACCAGCCCGTCCTGGTCGGACATCTCCGGAATCCCGCAGAAGGGACAGCCGTCCCCGGCCTCCGGGCCGGTCGGCTTGTTCTCCCCCTGGATGTAGGCCATCCGGTGGGGCGTCCACAGACGCTGGAACGCGTCCTGCGTGCCCACACCGATCTGCTGCTCCGGCTCAATCGTCATGGGATGCAGCATATGACCTCGCCCGCGCGTACGAGGAAGGCCCCCGGAAAGTGATCACTTTCCGGGGGCCCGCCGTGCCGTGCGGCCCGGGATCAGACCTGGACGCGGTCGGCGACGACCTTGGCCAGCTTGGCCAGCGCCTCGTCCTTGGCGATGCCGTTCTCCTGCGAACCGTCGCGGTAGCGGAAGGAGACGGTGCCCGCGGCCATGTCCTCGTCACCGACGATGATCATGAACGGGACCTTGAGCTTCTGGTGGTTGCGGATCTTCTTCTGCATGCGGTCGGAGGAGGCGTCCACCTCGACCCGCAGACCCTGCTTCTTCGCCGCGGCGGCGAACTCCTGGAGGTACTCGACGTGCCCGTCGCCGATCGGGATGCCGACGGCCTGGACCGGGGCGAGCCACGGCGGCATGGCGCCCGCGTAGTGCTCCAGCAGCACCGCGAAGAACCGCTCGATCGAGCCGAACAGCGCACGGTGGATCATGACCGGCCGCTGGCGCGAGCCGTCCGGGCCGGTGTACTCCAGGTCGAAGCGCTCCGGCAGGTTGAAGTCGAGCTGGACGGTCGACATCTGCCAGGTACGGCCGATGGCGTCCCGCGCCTGCACCGAGATCTTCGGGCCGTAGAAGGCCGCGCCGCCCGGGTCGGGGGTCAGCGGGAGGCCCTGCTTCTCGGCGACCTGCTGGAGGACGGCGGTGGCCTCCTCCCACACCTCGTCCGAGCCGACGAACTTCTCCGGGTCCTTGGTGGACAGCTCCAGGTAGAAGTCGGTCAGGCCGTAGTCGCGCAGCAGGTTCAGCACGAAGGTGAGCGTGCGGTCGAGCTCCTCCGCCATCTGCTCACGGGTGCAGTAGATGTGCGCGTCGTCCTGGGTGAAGCCCCGGGCGCGGGTCAGGCCGTGCACGACGCCCGACTTCTCGTACCGGTACACGGTGCCGAACTCGAAGAGGCGCAGCGGCAGTTCGCGGTAGGAGCGGCCGCGCGCGTCGAAGATCAGGTTGTGCATCGGGCAGTTCATGGGCTTGAGGTAGTAGTCGGTACCACCGTCGAGCTGCATGGGGGGGTACATGCCCTCCGCGTACCAGTCCAGGTGGCCGCTCTTCTCGAAGAGGGCGCCCTTGGTGGCGTGCGGGGAGTAGACGAACTCGTAGCCCTCCTCCTCGTGCCGTCGGCGCGAGTAGTCCTCCATGACCCGGCGGATGATGCCGCCGCGCGGGTGGAAGACGGCGAGGCCGGAGCCGATCTCGTCCGGGATGGAGAAGAGGTCGAGCTCGTTGCCGAGCTTGCGGTGGTCGCGCTTCTCGGCCTCGGCGAGGAAGTCGAGGTGGGCCTTCAGCTCCTCCTTCGAGGGCCAGGCGGTGCCGTAGATGCGCTGGAGCATCGGGTTCTTCTCGCTGCCGCGCCAGTAGGCGGCCGCGTTGCGCATCAGCTTGAACGCCGGGATGTTGCGGGTGGTCGGCAGGTGGGGGCCCCGGCAGAGGTCCTTCCAGCACAGCTCGCCGGTCTTGGCGTCCAGGTTGTCGTAGATGGTCAGCTCGCCGGCGCCCACCTCGACGTTCGCGCCGTCGTCGGTCGACGCGGAGCCCTTGATGCCGATGAGCTCCAGCTTGTACGGCTCGTCGGCGAGCTCCTCGCGGGCCGCCTCGTCGGAGACCACGCGGCGGGCGAACTTCTGCCCGCGCTTCTGGATCTCCTGCATCTTCTTCTCGATGACCTTGAGGTCTTCGGGGGTGAAGGGCTTGGCGACGTCGAAGTCGTAGTAGAAGCCGTCCCGGACCGGCGGGCCGATGCCCAGCTTGGCCTCGGGGAAGAGCTCCTGCACGGCCTGCGCCATGACGTGCGCGGTCGAGTGGCGCAGGATGTTCAGGCCGTCCTCGGAGGAGATCTCCACCGGTTCGACGGTCTCGCCGTCCTTCACCTCGTACGCGAGGTCCTTCAGCTCACCCGCGATGCGCGCGGCGACGATGGTGCGCTCGCCGGCGAAGAGCTCGGCCGCCGTAGTGCCCGTGGCCACCACGCGCTCGTCCCGCTCGGAATCGCGTTGGATGATCACACGGACGTCTGACACCGGTCTCTCCTGACTCAGGGGGTGCGCGAGCGATCACTGCGCTCGTGAATCGTACCGAGCCGAGGGGCCGCGCCGCGAAACGGTTACCGGGCGGGGCGCATCCCCGGGCCCCGGCCCGCCCGGGCCCGCCGCCCGCATGGGTAGCGTGGGCCCCCGCCCCTTCCGTACCGGCGGCCTTATCCGGCCCTCCCCCGAAGGAATCCCGCATGCCGAGCCCGCCCGTCCGTCCGCTCGTCCGTCCGCTGGACCTGGCCGACGAGGCCACCGCCGCGGCGGTGCACCGGATCGGCCGCGCCTCCTACGCGGTGGAAGCGGCCCTGATCGGCTTCGACGGCATCCCCGCGCTGCGCGAGGACCTCCAGGAGATGCGGGACCGTCCGCTCCGCTGGCTCGGGGCCGTGTCCGGCGGCGGTGAGATCGCGGGCTTCCTCGCCTGGGCCGAGGAGGACGGCGGCGGCATCGGCGTCGACCGGCTGTGCGTGGACCCGGCGTGGTTCCGCCGGGGCGTCGCCTCCCTGCTGATGCGCCACCTCCTCGCGGAGTCCTTCCCGGAGCGCGCCGTCGAGGTGAGCACGGGCGCGGCGAACGCCCCGGCCGTGGCCCTGTACGAGGGCCTCGGCTTCGTCCGGGGCGAGGACTTCTCCCCGGTCCCGGGGCTGCGCATGGCGCACTTCACCCGCCCCGCGCCCACGGGGCGGGAGGAAGCGTCCTAGGGCCTGTCGTCAAACTCCCGTCTGCCCCGCGACGCCTGGCACGCGCTCTCGCCGCACCGGGCGAAAGCCAAGTACGTCCAGTACGCGG